>CABTXO010000018.1 GCA_902488725.1 uncultured Bacteroidales bacterium | reverse complement strand
TTTTTCAAGCAGAAGGCGGCATACGAACCATCGGGATTGGTCTCCGGCATATACCATGACGGCAGCCGGTTCATCCAAAGGAACACATTCAACTGTTGGCTGGGTTCGTGCCGACGGTTGATGTTCGCCGATACATTGCCCGAGATGGAGAAATCGGGGGTGATGGCCGCATCCACGTTGGCCGATATGCGGTAGCGTTTGTAGGAGAATTCCGGATTGTACATGCGGGTGGATTTTGTTTTCAACTGTCCTTCCTGCTTCATGTATGACCCCGAAACGAAATATTTGACCGTTCGTGATCCGCCCCTGATGTTGACCGACGCATTGTATTGCGGGGCGGCCTCGCGCATCATCAGCTTGTACCAGTCGGTGTTGGGATAGCGGTAGGGGTCGTCCTGGAGACGGTAGTGCTCCAGATCCTCATCCGAGTAAACGGGATCTTTTCCATCATTCGTCAACGCCTCGTTGAACAATTTCAAGCTTTGGTACGAATCCAGGTAATTGGGGTGACGCGTAAATTTTTGCAGCGTGTACGAACTGGTGAACGAGATGTTCGTCCTGCCCGCTTGTCCGCGTTTGGTGGTGATGATGATGGCTCCGTTGGCCCCTTTGGAACCGTAAAGAGCGGTAGCGGCGGCATCTTTCAAGATGGATATCGTTTCTATCTCGTTGGGGTCCATCGCCTCGAACAAGGACGCACTTCGCTCTACACCGTCAATCACGTAAAGCGGCATGTTGTCGCCCCACGAACTCTGTCCGCGGATGTAGAATGTGGCTGCATCCAGCCCCGGTTGCCCGCTGCTTTGCATGGTTGTCAGACCGGCAAGTCTGCCTGCCAGTGAGTTTGAAATGTTGGCCACCGGCGATTGGACGATCTCATTGGAACCGATGGTTGAGATGGCGGTCGAAATGGATTCTTTTGACTGTTTGCCGAAAGCCACCATGGTCACTTCGTTCAGCAGATCGGCTTTTTCTTTCAGCCTGACCGTTAGTTTCTTGTCGTTTTTCACTTCAATGAACTGGGTGTTCATCCCCAAGTACGAAAAGACGAGCCGCTCGCCGAGTGAGGCGTTGATGGAGAAATTGCCATCGATGTCGGTTACGGCGCCGCGCCTGGTGTTCTCTACCATGATGGTTACACCCGGAAGCGGTTCACCCGAAGCCGCAATCACAACCTTGCCTTTCACCGTTATCGTATGCGCCTGCTGCCCAGGATGGGCAACCGAGTACGCTCCGCCTCCGGTGTTTTTCGCAAATGAAGCGAAAGTGAGCGGAGAAAACAAGGCAATGAAAAACAATGTCAGAGATGCTGCTATCAAGTTGCCGGCATGTGCGCTGAATGTTTTTCTTCTAACGTTTTTTTCTTTCATATTGCTTTTATGATTTGTGTTGCTGACAGCGGAAATAATATTCCACATTACCGATGTTTGACCGGGATTGAGCATTGATTGATGGTTGTATTTTACCGGTATTGTTTTAGTGTTGTTTGAGCATTTGATGTCCAATGAATTCAGGATGGATCAGTCATGGACTGCATGCCGGCTGAAAGAACGCCTTGACATGGATTTTTGGAGAAAAAACAGTTTTTTGTCATATCCGCATTTGGTTTAGAAGCTGTTTTGGAACGAGTGAAAATTGTGGCTATGTTGTAGTTCTATTTATTGAAAATCAAGATATTGATCGAAAAATTTCCGTAACTTATGATGATCGACCCGTTAAAGTCATGAGACAATATTCAACCGACCTTACTCATAAACAGTGGCAAGTTATCGAAAAAATCCTCAATCCGCAAGAAAAACGACGAAAAAATCAACTGCCGGAGAACTTCCGACGACTGACCATCGACGTGAAAGGATTCAACGACGACAAACTCATCGGGCGGAACCCCGGCTGCTGATTGACAAACCAACCGAACCAACATTCCGATTGGCCAAAAAGGGAGGGCCCGGACATCGATCCGGACCCACCCTTTGTCATCCGTACGGCGGAACTACAGGCTCAGCGCCCTGCCCCGGTAGAAGTCGAGCAGACGGGCGCAGTAGAGATATTCATACCGGGCCTGCGACAGGTTGGATTCCGCGCGGAGAAAGCCGTCGCGCGCCTCGTTGAACTCCGTGATGTTCGCCTTCCCGTGCTCGTATTTCGCCGTCACGAGGTCGTAGGATTCCTTGGCGCTGAGACGGGCGTCTCGGCTGGCCCGGTATTTCGCCTGGGCGGCGACCGCATTGTACCAGGCCTGCTGAATCTCCTTGTACAGGCTCTTTTTCGCATTCTCCAGCACCAGCCGCTGGTTGCGCCGGCCGAGTTCGGCCGAACGGACTTGGTTGCGGGTCTGGAAGCGGGAGAAAATCGGGATGCTCAGCGACAGGCCGATGCTCTGGTTGAAATTGTTCTTGACTTGGTCCGTGAAGGACTCCAGCGGGGCGACCACGGCAGCCCCCGAGGACGGGTCGGTGTAGGTCCGGGAGGCTTTCGACGAAGTGAAATAGGAGGAGCCGAGTCCGGCGGAGAGACCGATGGAGGGCAGATATCCGCTCTTCGCGATTCGGACATTGTAATCCTGGGCATCAAGGCGGATTTCTTCCGCCTTGATGGACGGCTTGCTGAGAATCGCGTCCGCGTAGATGTCTTCCGGGGAGCCCAGCAGCAGGTTGTCGATGTCCACTGCGGGCCGCACGATCCGGAAACCATCCGGATTCGGAAGTTCCAGCAGCTGGGAAAGGTCCAGCAGGGCGATGTTCAGGTTGTTGCGGGCCTGGGTCGCGGACAGCCGGCTCTGCCCGAGGGTCGCTTTCTGCTGGGCGACCTGGGCGGAACTGGCCTTGCCGTTCGCTTCCAGCACCTTCAGCCGCTCCACCTGCAGCGAATCGATCGTGATCTGGTTGCGCGCGACATCCAATATCTCCAAGTTGTAGAGAATGTTCACATATCCCTGTGCGACGGCCACACGGATGTCATCCCGGGCTTTCTCGAGGTCCTGGGTCGCGGCTTCCAGGTTGAGGCGGCTCTGCTTGACGGTGTTGGAAATCCGCATGCCTTGGAAGACGGGTACGGAACTGCTCAGCGAGAAGGAGGTGGAGGTGGAACTCGCATTCCGGGTGTAGGTGTTGTCCACCGACCGGCCCTGACCGAAGTTCAGGCTCTCATACGCTCCGCCGCTCAGATCCGGGAGCCGGTTGCTCTCGGCGTTGTTCAGTTCGATGGCGGACTGTTCCACCTGCAGCGCCTGCTGCTGGATGCGGATGCTGTGGTCGAGGGCATACTGGATGCAATCCTCCAGCTTCCACGGGCCCCGGGGAGTCGTTTCCCGGGCGGTGGCCGCCACGCAGAGCAGTCCGGCGGCCGCGAGTATCGGAAGTCGTTTCATCGTGTTCTTCATTTTTTCTTGGTGTCGAAGATTTTGGAACCGCGGATCTTGTCCGTCGTGTCCAGGCCGGACTTGATCTCGATGTCGATGCCGTCGCTGATGCCGGTCTGGACGGCCTTCTTGGAGTAGGTGCCGTCTTTTCCGACGAGATACACGAACGAGGAATCGTTGGCGAATTCAATCGCGCTCTCGGGAATCGTCACCACTTGCTTGGCGCTCTGCAGCACGATTTCCGCATTTGCGCTGTAGCCGGATCGGATTTCCTGCCCTTTCGGAATCACGACGGCCGCCTTGACTTCGAACAGGTTGGCCCCGCTCGTCTCCACGGCCTTCGGTGCGATATATTCCAAGGTCGCATCGAAGGTCAGATCCTGGAGGGCGCCGATGGTGATTTTCACCGGCATTCCCCGGGACAGACGGCCGACCTCGGTCTCATCCACGTTGCCGTCGAAGATCATGTCGTTCATGTTCGCGACCGTGGCGATGGAGGTGCCGTCGTTGAAGGTGTTGCTCTGGATCACGGAGTTTCCCACCTTGACCGGGATGTCCAGGATAAGTCCGGAGATGGTGGAGCGGATGAGGGTGGAGCTGGCCTTGGCGTTGCTCCGGGACACGCCGTCCCGGATGACTTCCAGGGCATCCTGCGAAGCCGCCATTTCTTCCTTTGCCTGCGCAAGCCGCTGACGGGTCTGTTCATATTCTTCCGCGCTGACCAGCTGCTTGTCGTACAGGGCCTTCTCTCGGTCGAAGTCGGTCTGCACCTGTTTGAGGTTGATTTCCGAGAGACGAACCCGGCTCTGGGCGGAACTCAGGGAACTCATCTCGGGGATGACCTTGACCTTGGCGATCACCTCCCCGGCAGCGACTTGCTGGCCGGCTTCCTTGTACAGTTCGGCGATGATGCCGCTGATCTGGGGCTTGATGTTGACCTCGTCGCGCGGGATGATCTTGCCGGTGATGATCGTGGTCCGCTCCAGGTCTCCGACGGCCGGGGTGACTTCTTCATACTTGTCCGCCTTCGGACGCGAGCGCCGGTACAGGTACACGAACGTCCCGATGAACAGGATCGCGACGAGCGCGAAGAGCAGGATTCTGGTAAACTTTTTCATATGCATGGATTTTTTTGATTATTCTTCTCGCATGGCATCCACCGGCCGGATGCTCATGGCCCGCAGGGCCGGCGCCAGTCCGGCGAGCAGGCCGAGCACGGTGAGCAGCAGCAGGATTACGATGGCCGGCCAGAAGCCGATCTGGAACTGAGCCTGCAGGATGCCGTCTTTGGTGGCCGCCAATTCGGCCATATTCAGGACCAGGACGGAAAACAGGATGCCCAGCACGCCCGCCAGCAGGGTGAGCGCCACGCTTTCGGACATGATCTGGGTGAGGATGATCCGGGGAGTGGCGCCGATGGCGCGGCGGATGCCGATTTCGGTGGTGCGTTCCTTGACCGTCACCATCATGATGTTGGAGACGCCGATGGCGCCCGCCAGCAGGGTTCCGAGGCCGATCAGCCAGATCAGGATGTTCACGCCCTTGAAGAGGTTGTCCACAATGCTGAAGATCTCTTCGGCATTCATCATCCGGATGGCACCCTTGTCCGTCGGGTCGATGTAATGGTCCCGGGCGACGATTTCCCGGATGCGGGGTTCCAGGTCGCTCATCCGGTAGCCGGGCTTCGCCGTCACACAGATCAGGTCGATGGAATTGCCCCGGTTCAGGAGGCTCCCGACGATGGAGACGGGGAGGATGATGGACTCGTCGGCAGGACCTCCGACATTCACGTTGCCGGTGTTGAAGTCCACGCCGGTGACCCGGAAATAGGAACCCCGGACTTGAATCATCTGCCCGCAGGGGTCTCCGCCTTCCGGGAACAGGTCGTTGTAGATTTTCTTCCCGATGACGCAGACATGCCGCCGCTGGGCGACATCGATTTCGTTGAGGTAGCGGCCGTAGCGCAGGCGGGGCTCCATGACGGCGGAATATTCCGCGCGCACGCCGCTGATGAACCCTTGCGTCTTCCGTTCGCCCCGGGTGATGTTCTGTCCCCAGTCGCCTATGAGGGGTGTGACGACATCCAGCTCGGGTATCATTGTGTCCAGTTTCTCGACATCCCGGAGATTGAGGCTCCACCGCCGGCCTTTCCGGAAGCCCTTGTAGGGCTTGGTGGTCGTTCCGCTGAACACGAAGCCGGAGTTGGTGGCGAAGCCCTGGAAATTGCTGCTCAACAGGTCCTTGAGTCCGTTCCCGCCGCCCATCATGGCCAGCAGCATGAAGATACCCCAGAAGATGCCGAAGCCGGTGAGCAGGCTGCGGCTCCTGTTGCGGGTCAGGGTGTCCGCGACTTCCCGGAAGCGGTCTGTGTCGAATCGGATCATGGTCAGTCTGCTCCAAGGGCCTCGATGGGCCGCACCTTTGCCGCCTTCCAGGCCGGGATGAGTCCCGCCAGGGTGCCGGCGATGATCAGGGTGACGGTCGCCTTGACGGCCACGTCGATGCCCACCCCGGGATTTTCGAATATTTTCGCACTTTCGCCCGCCACCGTGACGATGCCCTCTCCGAAGGCGGTAGCCATCAATTGGTTCGCCGCGATGCCGCAGACCATCCCGATGTAGCCGAAGAAGGTCGTGATGAGGACGGCCTCGACGATGATGAGCCGCAGGATGGACCAGGGACCTGCGCCGATGGCCTTGCGGATGCCGAACTCATGCGTGCGTTCCTTGACGGTGATCAGCATGATGTTGGACACCCCTACGATGCCGCTCAGCAGGGTGAACAGGCCCAGGATCCAGAGGGCGGTCCGCATGATCTTCACGCCCTTGTCCATCTGCTGGTTCTGCTCGAAGCGGTCTCCGATGTAAACCGCGTCCAGGTCGTCCGGGGCGGCGCCGTGGTTGGCCAGGACGGTCCGCTTGTAGCTGTCCTTGAAGGCTTTCGACTGATCCATGTCCGCGATGTTCTTGAAAGAGAAATAAATCTGGCCGATGTCCTTCCCTTTGTTGAAGAGTGTGTGGATGAGGGTGTACGGTGCATTCATCCGATGGCCCATGTAGCTGCGGTCGGATTTGCGGATGCCCACCACCTTGAAGGCGATGCCGCCCACTTTGACCATTTGTCCGAGCAAGGCCTTGGCATTCTGTTTCCCGCCCAGCAGTTCTTCCGCATCATTTTCGCAGATGACAATGACTTTGCGTTGTTCCGCCATGTCCCGCTCGTTGATGAAGCGTCCGGCCGCCATCTTCAGGCCTTGAATCCGCTGATAGACGGGGGCCACCCCACAGAGGGAGACATCGGTCAGATAGTCCTGACCGTAGGTGACCGTCACGCTTTGGTTGACCTGTGGACTCACCTCCTCCACTTTGTCCGAGAACTCTTCTTTCCGAAGGTTGTCCACATCCTGCGTGTCCAGATTAAACGACCGGTTCTTTGCGTAGCCGCCATAGGCTTTGGTGGTCCAGCCGGAAAAGACCACCATCGAGTTCTCCAGCGTTTCCGAATTGCTCATCAGGGCGTTCAGCAGTCCGTTCCCCGCTCCCAGCAGGGCGATCAGCATGAAGATGCCCCAGGCGACGGCAAAGCCGGTGAGGGAGGTCCGCAGCTTGTTCTGCCGGAGCGTGCTCCATATTTCCGAAAGAATGTCCCGCATGGTCTATTTCATGATGGTGGTTTCGCCGAACGGAGAAGCGTCGTGCCGCAGGTTGGCTTCCACCTTGCCGATGACGCCGTCCTTGATGTGGATGATCTTGTTCGTGACGTTCGCCACGCCGCTCTCGTGCGTGACCACGATGATGGTCAGCCGGTCTTCCCGGTTGAGGCGGCTGAGCAGGTCCATGATTTCTACTGAAGTCCTGGAGTCCAGGGCGCCGGTCGGCTCGTCGGCCAGGATGATGTCGGGTTTCGTGATGAGGGCCCGGGCGATGGCCACCCGCTGCTTCTGGCCGCCGGACATCTCGTTGGGGTAGTGGGTCGCCCAGTCTTTCAGCCCCAGCTTGTCGAGGTAGTCCATGGCCATCTCGTGCCGTTTGCGGCGGGGGACGCCCTGGTAGAACAGCGGCAGCTCGACGTTTTCCACGGCGGTCTTGAAGCCGATCAGGTTGTAGGACTGGAAGATGAAGCCGATCATCTTGTTCCGGTACTCGGCCGCCTGCCGTTCGGTCAGGTTCCAGATCAGCTTGCCGTCAATCCGGTATTCTCCGGAATCGTAGTTGTCCAGGATGCCGAGGATGTTCAGCAGGGTCGATTTCCCGCTGCCGGAGGCACCCATGATGGACACGAATTCGCCGCGTTCGATTTTCAGGTTGATCCCTTTGAGCACATGCAGGGACTGTGCGCCGAAGTAGGTCTTGTTAACGTCTTTGAGTTCGATCAACATACACGATGTTTTCGCTTATTTCATGCAAAAGTGTTAAATATTTATCGGAAAACAATAAATAATTAAAATTTCTAGTGTATTAGTTTAATAATACGCCACAAATATAGATGAGTTTTTGACAAAAACAAAACTTTTACGGGAAATATATATTTCAGCAAGAAACGTGCAAATGCGCGCGGTGTAACAAGACAATTCCGTAACTTTGTCCCGATGCAGACCCAGGCGACCGTACATTCCTTTCCGCTCGAATTGCCGGAAGTCCTTTTTCTCCCGCAGCCCCCGTTGGCTTCGGGCGACCTGCTGTGTGCCGATGGTCGTGAAGCCCGGGTGCTGCTGCACTGCTGCTGCGCGCCCTGCTCGACGGCCATTCTGGAATGGATGGTCGGCGTCGGCCTTCGCCCCGGCATCTTCTTCAGCAACGCCAACATCTTTCCTTTCGGGGAATATGTCCGCCGCAGGCAGGAACTGGTCCGTTACGCCGCCTCCTGCGGGCTGGAGGTGGTGGAGGATGAATATGACCACGCGGCCTGGCTGGCCCATGTCCGGCAGCTGGAGTCCCCGGCGGCAGTTCCGGCCCCCATTGTTTCGCAGAACGGTACGGATGAACAGATCCGAATCGCCGACATGCCCGAGCGTGGACCCCGCTGCCAGGAATGTTTCAAGTTCCGTCTGCTCCGCGCCGCACGGTATGCTGTTTCCAATGGCTATTCCGTCCTGACCACGACCCTGGCCTCCTCCCGCTGGAAAAATCTGCAGCAGGTCGACATCGCTGGACGCTTTGCCTGTGCTGCCGTCAATGCGGAAAACGCGGCACCGCAGTCTTTCACCGAGGTGGTCTGGTGGGGGCAGAACTGGCGGAAAGGCGGTCTGCAGGACCGCCGCAACTGCCTCATCCGCGACCTTAACCTCTACAACCAGGACTATTGCGGCTGCGAATTCTCGGCCCGGAAAGAAGAAACTCAGACCCGGTAGAGGGCGAAGAGGGCGGAGCCGGAACCGGACATGGAGGCGTAGACGGCGCCGGAGTCGTAGAGGGACTGCTTGATGGCGGCCAGTTCGGGGTGGCTTTTGAATACGGTTTCTTCGAAGTCGTTCTCCAGCAATTCTTTCCAACGTTCGACAGGCTGCGCCAGGATTTCCCGGAGGGAAGGGGACGGGCTGCCGTCCGTACGCGCTCCGCGCGGCACGATGCCCCGGTAGGCCTCTGCGGTGGAGACGGAAATCCCTTCCGGCACCACGACTTTCAGTTCGAACTTTTTCGTTGAATCGGTCGGAATCGCCCCGGCATATTCAGTGGAAATCTTGGGAGCGCCCGGAATCAGCAGACAGTCCGGCTCCGGAGCCAGGGCGACGCAGTCGTCCGCCTCCTCCAGGATTTCCCCCCGTCCCATTCCGATCATCGGGCGGTTGTACAGGAAAAAGGTGCAGTCGCTCCCCAGGAGGGCGGCGTAGTCGGCAAGGGTCTTGCCGGTAGAGGGCGTTTCGCGCCGCACCCCGTCATATTCAGCAATCCCGGTCGCCAGCCCCAGCCCGAACAGCGCATTCAGCATATTCAGGGCGAAGGCGGCATCGGCAGAGCCCCCGCCCAGTCCCGCACCGACGGGCGCTTTCTTTTCCAGGAATATTTTCACGGGCGGCAGGTCGAAGTCCGCCGCCAGGAGCCGCCAGGCCTTGGCGGTCAAATCTTCCAGCGGATCCCAGCCGATCCCCTCCGCCCGTGCGATCGTGATCATCAACTTTCCGTCCTCCGAAATGGCCTGGGAAAGGTTCTCCTCGCCGTAGCGGGAAAAAATCGATCCGGAGGTCTCGCTGTAGGCGTCTCCGGGGATGATTTCAAGGGTGTCCCCGTAGGCATGACAGGGGAGGAACAGCGTCTCGAGGTCGTGATAGCCGTCGGGTCGCTTCCGCAGGACATGCAGTCCCAGGTTGACCTTGATGTGGGTTTGGACAATCATTTCACAGCCAGCGACCGGATGGCAGCTTCGACTTCTTCCGCAAGGGCGGCATCGTCGAGGCGCGCGATCACCGGCGCCACAAAGGAAATCATCTGCAGGATCCTGGCCTCCTCTTCCGGAATGCCCCGGGAGCGCATGTAGAACTGCTCGTCCTCGTCGAGTCGGCCGATGGTCGCCCCGTGGGAGCACTTCACGTCGTCGGCGTAGATCTCCAGCTGCGGCTTGGTGTTCACCTTTGCCTCCTCCGAAAGCACGATGTTGTGGTTTTCCTGGTACGCTTCCGTCTGCTGGGCGTCCGGTGCAACGATGATCTTGCCGAAGAAGTTGCACCGGGCGGAACCGGTCGCCAGTCCGTTGAACAGCTGGCGGGAAGTGCAGTCCGGCACCCGGTGGTACACCCGGATGTCGAAAGTGACCTGGTCAGAGCCGGTGGACAGATAGATGCCGGAGAGCATCGCCTGGGCATGTTTCCCGCAGAGATCCACGCTCAAGGGGATTTCGGCGGACACGCCGGGCAGGAGGATGAACACCAGCTCCAGAGAAGCGTCGGCACCCACGACCGCCCCCGTCAGGTGCGCCGCATCTTCCGGCCTTCGCAGCACGATGATCCTCCGGACTTGTTTCCCGTCCGGTACCTGGAGGACCTCCGGGCCGGAAACGACGGGCGTCGGGATGTAGTTTCCGTGGTCGATCATGGTCAGAACTGTTCAAAGCCGTCTTTCTCGATCCGGTCGATGATGTCCCGGCCGCCGGTCGCCACGATCCGTCCCGCCTTGAGGACGTGGACCATGTCCGGGCGGACATATTCCAGCAGCTTCTGGTAGTGCGTGATGATGATGGCCGCCGTTTCGTCGGTGTGCAGGGCGTTGACCCCGTCCGCGACGATCTTCAGGGCGTCCACGTCCAGGCCGCTGTCGGTCTCGTCGAGGATGGACAGGACCGGGCTGAGCATCGCCATCTGGAAGATTTCGTTGCGCTTCTTCTCGCCGCCCGAAAAGCCCACGTTCACTTCGCGTTTCGCGAATTCCGGCTTCATCTGGACCAATGCCATCTTTTCCTTCATCAGCTTCAGGAAGTCGCCCGCCTTCATGGGCTCCAGCCCTTCGGCCTTCCGCTTGGCGTTGATGGCCGTCTTCATGAAGTTCGTGATGGACACCCCCGGAATCTCGATCGGGTACTGGAAGGACAGGAATATGCCCGTCCAGGCCCGCTCTTCGGGCTTCAAAGCCAGCAGGTCCCGGCCGAGGAATTCGACGGAGCCCGCCGTGACCTCGTAGTCGGGCTTGCCGGTCAGCACCGCCGACAGGGTGCTCTTGCCCGCGCCGTTCGGGCCCATCACGGCGTGGATTTCCCCGCGCCGGATCTCCAGGTCGATGCCCCGCAGGATCTCCTTGTCCGCCACACCGGCGTGCAAGTCGCTTATTTTCAGTAATATTTCGTTGCGCATAGTCAATTGTTGTTTTGATAGAGATGGAGCCAGGTCCACAGGGACCAGATACCGTTGACCAAGTACAGGGCGCTGACAATCGGCATGAACACGAGGCCGGCGCTCAGGTAGAGGGTGATGTTGATGAGGTTCACGACCAGCCAGACGACCCAGCAGTCCCACTTCTTTTGGGCGGACAGGAAGAGAGCCAGCAGGGTGGACATCAGCAGGTATGCGTCCAGCCAGGGCTGGGGATCGGGGGTGAAGGTGCCGGCGAACCAGGCGATGCCGAGTTTGCTGAGGACGAAGCCCCAGACGGCCCCCGCCACGACCACGGCCGTGATCGCCCAGCAACGCTCTTTCATGGTCAGCCGGGTGACTTTCAAGGCTTTTGCGTCCTTCGCGCTTTCCTCTCCGGCGCGCGGATGGGTCCACCGCCAGTGACCGTAGAAGTTGATGCTGAAGGCGATCGGCTGCAGGAGCATCGCAGAATACAGGTGCTTCTGCCAGAAGAGGATGAAGAGCAGGATGTTGTAGAGGTAGCCGACCCAGAAATTCTGTTTCTTGTTCCGGCCGGCCATGACCACGCAGGTCAGGCCCGCCGCCACGCTCATCAGCTCCAGCCAGCTCACCCCGGTCCCTCCGACCGTCAATGCGATGTTGTCGATGTCAAACATATTCACAATCTTTATCCGACGGAGCCTTCGAGGGAGACCTGCAGGAGCTTGGTGGCTTCGACGGCGAATTCCATCGGGAGACGGGAAAGCACCTCGTGGGCGTAGCCGTTCACGATCAGGCCGACGGCATCCTCGGGATTCAGCCCCCGCTGGTTGCAGTAGAACAACTGTTCGTCGTTGATCTTCGAAGTCGTGGCCTCATGCTCCACGACGGCGGTGGGGTTGTCGCTCCGGATGTCCGGGAAGGTGTGGGCACCGCAGTGCGAACCGATCAGGAGGCTGTCGCATTGCGAGAAGTTCCGGGCGTTCAAGGCGCCGCTGCTCATCCGCACGAGGCCGCGGTAGCTGTTCTGGCT
>CABTXO010000017.1 GCA_902488725.1 uncultured Bacteroidales bacterium | reverse complement strand
GATGCAACGCAGCGGGTTCACGGCAATAGGTTTTTCAAGCGCACGGTGGTCCGCCAAGTCCCCTCGCCAGCCTCGTAAGAATATTTGTAACGGCCCGGGTAAAGCAAATCCAGCCGGCGCTGCAGGTTCTCCAGCCCGATGCCCGATCCGATGCGCTCGGCGCCCGGCTGCCCGAAGCGGCTGTTTTCGCAGCTGAACACCAAATCCTTCCCTTCCGCATGCAGTCCCACCCGTACGAAAGACTCCTTTCGCGCATTGATGCCATGTTTGAACGCATTTTCTATCAAGGAGATGAAGAGCAGCGGAGCGATTTCGACGGACGGCGGGAAGTCCCCCAGCCGTTTTTCCACGCGTGCCAGGTCGTTGCAGCGGAGGGTCATCAGGTCGATGTAGTTGTCCATGAATTCGATCTCCCCGGCGAGCGGCACGAACTCCCTGTCGCTGTCGTAGAGGGCGTAGCGCAGAATGTCGCTGAGTTGGCCGAT
The DNA here is from genome assembly GCA_902488725.1 of uncultured Bacteroidales bacterium. GTDB lineage: Bacteria > Bacteroidota > Bacteroidia > Bacteroidales > UBA932 > Cryptobacteroides. Next base: position 12,196 of record CABTXO010000017.1, on the reverse strand, counting down.
CTTCTCCTGCGCCTCGTCCGGATTGATCTGCGTCAGGGACGAGATGTTGTTCAGCGTGTTGAACAGGAAATGCGGATTCAGCTGGTACTTCAGCCAGTTCAGTTCAGCTTCCGCCGTCTTCTGCTTCTGTTCCTGCATTGCGGCCCGGGTGTCGTTGAAGCGCTTGATGTACCGGACCCCGATTGCGGCCAGCACCACGAGCAGGTCGATGATGAAGTGGGAGAACAGTGCCGTGAACCGGGCGTAGCGGAAGGTCTCGGCTACTTGCGCGGGAATCGGGACGTAGAAGGCCCGCAGGTTGAGCAGGCCGTAGCCCCCCAGATTCGCAAGGAGGAAATACGGCCACTTCTTTCGGAAAAGGAGTTTCGGAACCAGCAGGAAGTAATTGAGAAAGTACAGCAGCATTACGGGCAGGATGCTGAGCGTCAGATCCTTGAAAATCGACAGGAAACTCCTCCCGGTCCCCGAGATGCTGAAGATGACGACCGTCAGGAAGAGGATGGCGCAGATCCACAGCAGGACCTGCGCCCGGATCAGCATAATGTCGTTCCGTTTCTGCTGCATGAGAACAAAGATAGCGAATCTTTACATCCCGCCGCCCATCATCCCGGTCCCGACGGTCTGGTTCTCCTTGTTCAGCACTTCGTCGTTCTGGATGGTTCTGCGCGCGGTCTTGACCTGGAAGCCGGTGTTCTTGCCGAAGGTCCAGCTGACGCTCAGCATGACCTGGGCGATGGGAATCCGGCTGACCGTGCGGCTGACGAAGTCCGCACCCTCCGTAAAGGTCTTCATGTCCAGTTTCAGCCCGGTGAGCGGAGTGAAACCGGTCAGGTTGACGCTCAGACGGTCTTCCAGAAAGGACTTGGAGATGCCGAGCACGCCGAGGCTCATGCCGGAATTCCAGCCCTGCAGGGAATAGTTCCGGGTGTTCTCGATGAGGTTCCCGCTCAGCCGGAAGTCCTTGGGCAGGGTCTGCTGGAAGCCCAGCGTGACATTCGCCGTCCAGCCGTCGTTCCGCTGTCCGAGCCGGTCGCTGTCGAAGGTCAGGTAGCTGCCGCTCCCGTTGAGGTAGATGCGGGTCTTGGGGCTCGCGTTCCAGTTGATGAAGGCGTTGAGTCCGGCGTTGCGGCTGCGCACGATGTTGCCGTAGGTGGTGTTCAGGTAGCCTGCGTCGTCATAGAAGCTGTACTGCGAAATCCCGTTGCCGGAGAAGGTGTACCGGCCGGTCAGGTTCACGACCCACTTCGGGGAGAAGTGGTTGAGCACCAGGCTGATGTTGTGTCCTTCCTCGACGTCCAGGGCCGTGTTGCCATAGCTCAGGACGGTCGGGTCCGTCCGGTCGACATAGGGGTTGAGGTAGGTGATGCCCGGCCGGGAAATCCGCAGGTTGTAGGAAAGGCCGAGATTGGTCGTCTGGGTGAAGCTGTACTGCACGCTTGCGGACGGCACCAGATTCCCGTAGCGGGTCTGGAAATCCCGGCCCTGGCCGGCCCCGTACGCCACCCGCTGCCAGGTATATTCATAGCGAACGCCTCCCTTCAGGCTCACCTTCCCCTGCGTGGCGGCATATTCCGCATAGGCGGCCGCGATGCGGTTGAAATAGTCGTAGTTCAGGCCGCGCGCCGCATCCGGGACAAAGCCGGTTCCGTCCTGCACGAAGAAGGTCTGGTCGGAGGCGTTGTGCCGGTGGAGGAATTTGGTGCCGGTGCTGAGGGTCTGTCCCTTGCCCGTCGGGGTCGTGAAATCCGCCTGGAAGGTGTGGTCCACCGCGCGGGTCCCGGCCTCGGACCTGCGGTCGGTCAAATCCAGCGGAGCGGCCCCGGTCGGCGCGCCGAAGGTGTTGGCGGTCTCGGTGCGGGCGGGGCTTCCGGAATATTGGTACGAGAGCACCAGCGAACGCTTGGGGGCATGCTTCCAGGTGTGCTGGTAGTCCAGGCTGCCCGTCAAGTTGAAGGTGCCCATCCACAGGGAACTCGTGCCGTCGTAGGAAAACAGTTCCGTCGCGGGCAGGAGGGAGAAATCCGTGCGGGAGGGGCCGTCGTTCCGCATCCCGAACCGCATCAGGCCCGCCGAGGCGGACAGCAGGTTCAGGGAGTCGATCTCGTAACTCGCACTCAGGTCCCCCCTCCCCATGAGCGGCAGCTTCATGCGGGTGTCCGAGGTGTTCTGCATCCGGGTCGTGCCGGCCGCGCCGGTCTGGTCCCGCACGACCTCCGTGTGGATGATGCCCCGGTCCATGCCGAAGAAGTTCACGTTGGTCCCGAAGGTCCATTTCTTTTTCTGGGCGTTGAGGTGCAGACCGCCGCCGGCTCCCTGGTTGCTGGCCATCGCCAGCACGGTTCCGTAGGCTCCTTCGGCTGCGGAAGCCCCGCCCGTCATAGCCTTGTTCGTGGTCAGGTTCAGCACCCCGCCCACTCCTTCGGCGTCATACCGCACGCCGGGATTGGTGACGACCTCGATGTTCTTGACCGCGCTTGCCGGCATCATCTTGAACACCTGCGAGGGATTCGAGCTCAGCATCTGGTTGGGTTTCCCGTCCACGTAGACCTTGAAGCTGGTGCTCCCGTTCACGGTGATCTGGTCCTGCCCGTCCACCGTCACCATCGGAACCTTGCGGAGCATGTCCAGCACGGTCGTGCTCTTCGAATCGACATCGTTCTCCACGTCGTAGGTGATTTTGTCCACATCCATCCTCACGAGCGGCCGCTGGGCGGTGACGCTCCCGGCCTTCAGGGTCCGGACATCGTCCTGCACGAGGATTCTGCCGAGGTTCAGGGAGTCCTGCCCGTTGAGGGTGAAGGGAACCATGCGGGTTTTCTTCCCGACATTTTCATACACGAGCAGATAGTCTCCCTTTCCGGCAATGGCGTGCTCGAAGGCCCCCCGGGCATCCGTGAGGGTGTAGGCGACCGGTTTCGACCGGTCCGCAGTCTTGCAGAACTGCACGACGGCCATCGGCTCGGGCGCAAGCGAAGCCGAGTCTGCGACGGCACCCTTCACGAAGGTGGTCTGCGCAAATGCGACTGTGCCGGTAAAGACGGCAGCCATGATAAGGAAGATGTGTTTCATATAAAGTTTTCGAATATCTGTTCCCGAATTCCGCGTCCCGGAATCGCTGTGCTCGATTGTCGGTGGCAAAGATAGGCATTTCGATATCTCTTTCGAAAGGTTTTCGACCAAATGCAGGGCGCGATTACGACCAGCTGCCGGAATTCGTCGGCGAACGCTCCACCTTCGAGGTGCCCAGCCCTTGGCCCGGACCGTTCCTGGCTCCTCGCTTTCCTGATGAGGGGTATCTCCGCCCTGCCTTCGTCATCCTGCATCGGCCTCCGTCATCCTGCATCGGCCTCCGGCATCCTGCGTTCAGAATCGGGGTCCCGGATCAGAATCCCTTTTGCCGTTACTTGAAAGCCGATATCCCGTCCCTCACAGTTCTCCGGACTTTCCGGTGGAAGAAATTAATGCCACCTGCGAGCGCAAATTCATGAATATGGGGATGATGCCTTGCCAGGTGGTATCTGAATATTACCACCTGCGCATCGTCAACCGTACTGGAGTTGCTTCCCGGGCAGGTTATGGTCTGCAGGTGGACATTGTTGAACGCTACCGGCGAACGCTCACGCATCAGAATCACACACATTCGCTTGCAGGTGGACGAAAATTTTTCCACCTGCAGCCTGAATGGTGTCGGGGAAGTACCGAAAGCAGGATTTAGGCCTTTTTCTGTAAGGAACGGCGTGAAGAACGGTGGCAGAAACGGTGGCAGTGAACGGTGGCCGGGAACGGCGGCGGGATTGAATTGCATTTTTCGGAGATTGTCATTATTTTTGTATAATTGTGGTGTCGGAAGCGCGCTGCCCGGAAAGCGAAGCAGAAGCAAAGTGCGGAAGCCGAAAGCAGAAGCGAAGCCTGAGTGCAGAAGCAGAGGCGGAAGCAGAGGCGGAAGCAGAAGCATAAGCAGGAAGCGGAAAGCGGAAGGCCGACCCTCAGGGAGAGGATAAACAAGAGGCAGAAGCCGAACGAGGCGGATGCCGACAACAATGAGCACCATGTACAAACGCGTACTCTTGAAATTGAGCGGGGAGAGCCTCGGCGGACCCGATGGGAAAGGCCTGGACACCGCGAGCCTCAAGGAATATGCCCGCGAGGTCGCCGAGGCGGCGAAGGCCGGCCTCCAGATCGCCATCGTCAACGGCGGCGGCAACATATTCAGAGGCCTGCAGGGCATATCCAGGGGGTTCGACCGCGTGACGGGGGACCGGATGGGCATGCTCGCGACGGTGATCAATTCGCTGGCACTCAGCCAGTTCATCGAGGATGAAGGGGTACGGGCGCAGGTGTTCACCGCCACCCCCATGAAGCCCATCGCCAAGTACTACAACCGGGACAATGCGGTGAAGGTGCTGGAAGAGGGCGGAGTCGCGCTGATCGCCGGCGGGACGGGGAATCCGTTCTTCACGACCGACTCCGGCGCCGCGCTGCGCGCCCTGGAGATCGGGGCCGACGCCGTGCTGAAGGGCACGCGCGTGGACGGAATCTACACGGCCGACCCGGAGAAGGATCCGACTGCCGTGAAGTATGACGAACTGACCTTCGACGAGGCACTGGACAAGCACCTGCGCGTGATGGACCAGACCGCCTTCGCGCTCTGCAGCGACGGCGACATGCCCGTGATCGTGTTCGACATCAACCGGAAAGGCAACCTCGCCCGGATCGTCCGCGGCGAAAAGGTCGGCACCCTGGTGCACAAATAGAAACACTAAAATCAGAATACCATGTTGACAGACAAAGCAAAGGAAATCGTGAACGAGGCCGGCAGGAAGATGCAGGACACCGTCGCGTTCCTCGAAGAAGATCTCAAGACCTACCGGGTCGGAAAGGCCAATCCTTCCGTTCTGAACAACGTGACCGTGGACTACTACGGCACTCCGACCCCGATTCCGCAGGTAGCCTCCGTCAGCACGCCGGATGCCCGGACCATCGCGATCCAGCCCTGGGAGAAACGCATGATCGCCCTCATTGAGAAAGCGATCATGGACGCCAACCTGGGATTCACCCCGCAGAACAACGGGGAAATCATCCGCTGCCCGATTCCGCCCCTGACCGAAGAGCGTCGCAAAGACCTGATCAAGCGGGCGAAAGCGGCCGGAGAGAATGCCAAGGTTGCCATCCGCAACACCCGCCGCGATGTCATCGAAGCCCTGAAAAGGGGGGAGAAGAACGGCGATTTTTCGGAGGATGTCCAGAAGGAAGGTGAAGATGAAGTCCAGAAGGTGACCGACACCAACACCAAGGCCGTGGACGAACTCGTCGCCGCCAAAGAGAAGGAGATCATGACCGTGTAGGGAAATATTTTCAGAATCCTGAACAATTCCGCGAAATTTTCATATCTTTGCAACGGTGATGATTATGATTACACGATTTTTCGCTTTCGGCTTTTACTTCTATTGCCCTGCAAGGCAGTAGGCCGGACGCGTGTAGGCAATATTCAAAACCGAGTGAATGAGTATTTTGGCTGTCCGGAAAAATTCCGGACAGCTTTTTTTATGAACGACCATGACGAGAATCGCAATCCAGGGCTACCGGGGCTGCTTCCATGAAGAAGCGGCGCGGCGGTTCTATGCGGCGCGGGGCGAAGAGCCGGCCATCGTGGCCTGCCCGACCTTCGAGGACCTGTTCCGCGCGCTGTCGGACGGCCGGGCCGATGCCGCGACACTGGCCATCGAGAACACGACCTCCGGCGGACTCCTCCCGAACTTCGAACTGCTGCGGAACCATTCCCGGCGCATCAAGGGGGAAGTGTATATTCCCATCCACCAGAACCTGATGGCCCTCCCGGGACAGTCCCTCGCGGACATCCGCGAAGTCCGGACGCACTACATGGCCATCAACCAGACCCGGCCCTTTTTCGCGCGCAACTGCCCCTGGATCGTCCTGCGCGAGTCCGAGGACACGGCGAAGAGCGCTTCCGACATCGCGGCAGGCAAGCTGTCCGGGGTCGGGGCGGTCGCTTCCGAGCTGGCCGCCGAGCAGAACGGTCTGGAGATCCTGGCCCGGGGCATCGAAACCTGCAAGCAGAACTTCACCCGCTTCCTGATCCTGGACGACGCCATCACGGTGCCGCGGGCCCGGATCGACAAGGCAAGTCTCTGCTTCACTCTGCCGCACAAGCCCGGCTCGCTCGCCCAGATCCTCACGATCCTGTCCTTCTACGACATGAACCTCACCCGGATCCAGTCGCTGCCGATTCCCGGCCGCGAATGGCAGTACTTCTTCTATGCGGACATCACGTTCGCGACCTACGAACGTTACCGTCAGGCCCTCAAGGCCGTCAAACCCCTGATGGAAGGCCTCGACATCCTCGGGGAATATGCTTCTTTCTCCCTTCAAACCCTGAACGCATGATCATCGCACCCGCCCGCCGGACCGAAACGGTCCAGGAATATTACTTCTCCCGCAAGCAGAAAGAACTCGATGCGATGAACGCCGAGCGCGCCGCCCGCGGGGAAGAACCCGTCATCAGCCTTGGCATCGGGGCGCCGGACGGAATGCCGCCCGCAGCAGCCATCGACCGGCTGGTCGACGCCGCGCAGCGCCCCGGCAATCACGTCTACCAGAACTACAAGGGGCTTCCGCAGCTGCGGCAGGCCTACGCGGACTGGTACCGTCGCTGGTACGGCGTCGTCCTGGATCCGGCGAACGAGGTCCAGCCCCTGGTCGGCTCCAAGGAAGGCATCCTGCTGATTTCGCTGGCTTTCCTGAATCCGGGCGACAAGGTCCTGGTCCCGGATCCCGGCTATCCGACTTACACCTCGGCATCGAAACTGGCCGAGGCGGAGATCGTTCCCTACGACCTGAAGGAGGAGAACCATTGGTGGCCGGATTTCGATGCCCTGGAGCGGACGGACCTCACCGGGGTGAAGATCCTCTGGGTGAACTATCCGAACATGCCCACGGGGGCGGCGGCGACGCCGGAGCTGTTCGCGCAGCTGGCGGATTTCGGCCGCCGGCACGGCATCCTCGTCGTCAACGACAACCCGTATTCCTTCATCCTGACCGCGCGTCCGCTGTCGATTCTGGCGGCGGACGGTGCGCGGGGCGTCTGCCTGGAGCTGAATTCCCTGAGCAAGGCGCACAACATGAGCGGCTGGCGGATCGGGATGGTCGGGGGCGCCGCGGAACTGATCGCGGAAGTGCTGAAGGTGAAGAGCCAGATGGATTCCGGCATGTTCAAGCCGTTGCAGCTGGCGGCCATTGCGGCGCTGCAGTCCGGCCCGGAATGGTTCGAGGCCTTGAATGCTGAATATGCCCGCCGCCGCACGGCCGCCGCCCGCATCTTCGACCTCCTCGGCCTCTCCTGCGACCCCGACTCCGCGGGTCTCTTCTGCTGGGGCCGGATCCCGGAAGCGGTTTCTGCGGCGGTGGATGGAGCATGCTGCGGGGGCGGCGGGCGCAAGTCCGCCGGCGAGCGGCTGTCGGACCTCCTGCTGCACGAGGCCGGCGTTTTCCTCACGCCCGGCAGCATATTCGGAAAGAACGGCCGCGACTGCATCCGCCTTTCCCTCTGCGCCCCCGTCGAAACGATCGACCGGGCCTGCAACCGGATCGCAGATTTCTTACGTGACCGCAACGGATTGAAAGACAATGAATAAGTTGTTTTCACCCCGGCCGAAACTGGAGGGGTGAAAATAAGGAAAATGTTGAAAATGAAATGAATATGGTCACGGCAGAAAAACGGACGGTCGGAATCATCGGCCTCGGCCTCATCGGCGGATCGATGGCGATCGATCTGAAGCGGCGCGGATTCGCCGGCCGCATCCTCGGCGTGGAACTGGATCCCGTCCATGCGGCGGCCGCCCTGCGGCTGGAACTCATCGATGAACTGCTGTCGCTGGAGGACTGCGTGCGCCGGAGCGACGTGCTGCTGATCGCCATCCCGGTCGGCGCCGCGGTGCCGGTCCTCACGCAGCTCCTGGACCGGTTCCGGGATCTCGGGGCGGCGGACAAGGTCGTCCTGGACGCCTGCTCCACGAAGAGCCGGATTGTCCACGCGGTACAGGACCATCCCTGCCGGCGGCAGTACGTCGCCACCCACCCGATGGCCGGTACGGAATATTCAGGGCCCTGGGCCGCCGAACCCAACCTCTTCGACGGGCGGGCGTGCATATTCGCGAACACCGAAGCCTCGGATCCTGCGGCCGTGGCGACCGCCGAAGCCCTCTACGACGCCCTGCACATGCGCCCGATCTACATGGATGCCGATGCGCACGACGTGCACGCGGCCTACGTGTCGCACATCTCGCACATCACCTCCTTTGCGCTGGCGCTCACCGTGCTGGAGAAGGAGCAGGACGAGAAGCACATCTTCGATCTTGCCTCGGGCGGATTTTCCTCCACCGTGCGGCTGGCCAAGAGCTCGGCCGACATGTGGACGCCGATCCTGACCCAGAACCGCGACAACGTCCTGCACGTGATCGACACCTATCTGGCGAAGATGCAGGAATTCCGCGCAGCGATCGCCGCCGCCGACGCCCCCCGCATCACCGACCTCATCCACGAAGCCAACCGGATCAAAAAAATCCTCCGGTGAAAGAAGCGGCGCACCCTTTCATTTTGAACGAATTGAAAAAATCTGATTCCCGGAAATATGAAACGAAACCTTGACACGATCCCCGTATCGGAATGGGGATTCTTCGACGAGCAGATCCCCCCGCTCGTCATCGCCGGCCCCTGCAGCGCCGAATCCGAACTGCAGGTCATGATGACCGCAAAAGGGCTCCATGCCCTCGGCATCCATGTGTACCGCGCCGGCATCTGGAAGCCCCGCACTCATCCCGGCTCCTTCGAAGGAGTTGGAGCCCCCGGCCTCAAATGGCTGCAGAAGGTCAAGCATGCATACGGACTGAAAATCTGCACCGAGGTGGCCAGCGAAAAGCATGTCTACGAATGCCTCAAGTACGGGATCGACATGGTCTGGATCGGCGCCCGGACGACCGCCAATCCCTTCCTCGTGCAGGAGATTGCAGAAGCCCTGCGCGACACCGACCTCCCCGTGCTGGTGAAGAATCCGGTCAATCCGGACATCGAACTCTGGATCGGCGCCCTGGAGCGGCTGAACCGGGCGGGCATCCGCAAGCTGGGGGTCGTCCACAGGGGCTTCACGACCACGGAAAAGATGCCGTACCGGAACGATCCCGGCTGGCAGGTCGCCGTGGAACTGCGGACCCGCTATCCGGAACTGCCGTTCTTCGCGGACCCCAGCCACATGGGCGGGGCATGCCAGCATATCCAGCCCCTGTCGCAGCGGGCGATGGATCTGGGGCTGGACGGGCTGATGATCGAGTCGCACTGCGACCCGTCCTGCGCGTTGAGCGATGCCGGGCAGCAGCTCACGCCGGAGGAACTGGGCACCCTGCTGCATGGGCTGACCGTCCGGCAGAAGGTCACGAACGACCAGGCGTACACCGAGAGCATCCACCGGCTGCGGGCGCAGATCGATGTCCTCGACGAGAAGCTGATCATGGCCCTCGGCGCGCGGATGGAGATCTCCCGCAAGATCGGCGCGGTCAAGAAGACCCACAACATCGCCATCGTGCAGGCCGTCCGCTGGGACGAAGTCCTGTCCGAAATGATCGAGAAAGGGAAGGCGTACGCCCTGCCCGAAGACTTCGTGAAAGCGGTCTTCACCGCCATCCACAAAGCCTCCGTGGCCGTCCAGAACGAGATTCTGGAGGGGTAGTGCAAATTTTTCGCCGGTCGCTTTGAATTATGCGACATAAACATTATGTTTGCATGGCATAATTATCTGCGATATGAAGTTTGTCGACCGCACAACAGAAGCAGTTCGGCTGAAAGCTGCTCTCAATCAGGTAGAACCTGCATTTGTGGCCCTTCACGGAAGGAGGCGCCTTGGCAAGTCCACGCTGATCGGAAAAGTACTGGGAAGCAGGGATATCTATTATCTGGCGATCCGGGCGGAGAAACCACTTCAAATGCACTTGCTGGCGGAAACGATAGCGGTTCGTTTCCCGCATTTTGAAAAAGCCCGATACGACGACTGGGAGGCCCTGCTGCTGTCGTTGAACATCCGGACAGACGAGAGATTCACGTTGTGTCTGGATGAATTTCCCTACATGGTGGAACAGAGTCCTGAATTGCCGTCGGTGCTGCAGAAGTTGTTGGATGCGCACATGCTGAAGTACAATGTCATCATCTGCGGATCGTCCCAGCAGTCGATGTATTCCATTCTGCTGGACAGCACTTCCCCGTTGTACGGCAGGACAGATGCGATGCTGAAGCTGGCCCCCTTGAAATTGCCGTACCTTCAGGAGGCTTTGCGGTTGACGGACGTTGAAGCAATTCAGCATTATGCTGTGTTGGGAGGGGTCCCGCGCTATTGGGAACTGCGGGAGCGGTATGGTTCTCTCTTTGATTTTCTTTGGGGCGAGGTGTTTTCCGTCAACGGAAACCTCTACGAGGAACCGCTCAAGCTTTTGAAAGACGACCTTCGCGATCCGGTAAAAGTGTCCACCATCATGGCATTCGTGGGAAGCGGGGCGAACCGGATCTCGGAAATCGCCGCCCGTTGCGGAATGCCCGCCACCAATCTTTCCCGCCCCCTCGCAAAATTGCTGGACCTGAATTTCCTGTGCCGCGAAGTCCCTTTCGGGGAGCGCTACGACAACACCAAGAGAAGCCTCTATCGGATTGCGGATCCCTTCATGAAATTCTATTTTACCTACGTCATTCCTTTTCTTTCCATGATCGAACTCGGAAGGATTGAACCGGCGCGTGAATATGTCCGTGAAACCTTCGGCACCTTTGTTTCATACGCGTGGGAGGAGGCGTGCAGGGAAGCCGTGACCGGGAACACGATCTGCGGCCTCCGCTTCGGGGAGGCGCGCCGGTGGTGGGGAACAGTCTCGCGCAATGTGACGCGGGAGTTCGATGTGGTGGCCGAGTCACTGGACGGCCATTATCTGCTGGTCGGAGAATGCAAATGGACTTCCCGGGAAGATCCGGCCGGGTTGCTGAAGTCCCTGTCGGACAAGTGTGAGGGGCTTCCTTTCGCAAAAGGGCGGACGATCCTTCCGGTGGTGTTCCTGAAGGATCTGCCCGACGGCCCTCAGACTGAACGGGTGCTCCTCCCGGCAGATGTCATCCGACTGAGCCGGTAACCGCCTCCGTCGCCGTCCAGAACGAGATTCTGGAGGAAAAGAGAAGAGCCTCGTTTTTCTTATAGTTTTCACGGGAAAACAGACATTTCTCTTTTTAACTTGAACCGATTAAAACGGATGTGGCGTTTAATAATTTTAATTAAACGTTTTAAGTTGTCCTGTATATGCGCGAAATGCGGATTGAGATTCTTGTATTTTTTTTGCATTAATGGATCATTTTTCTTACCTTTGAAAACCAGATGGTATCATTGCGCAAGCATCGAAACATCATCCAACCAATTGTATTAAGTTTAACAAAGTCTTAAGCTTATGAGTAAAAAGTATTTTTCGCTACTACTGTGCCTGTTCTTCAGCATCGGCACGGTGTTCGCTCAGACCCGACGGGTTTCAGGTGTCGTTTCAGACGCAACCACAGGGGAACCCATCGTCGGAGCCGCCGTCCAGCTGAAAGGGAATTCAACCATTTATTCCCTGACGGATGAACTCGGAAATTATCAGATCACTGTGCCTTCCGACGGCGTGCTGACCATCAGCTGCCTCGGCTTCAGGGATGTCGAGATGCCCGTCTCCGGAAGGGCCGTGATCAACATTGCCATGAACCCGGACACCCAGACGCTCGAGGATGTCATCGTGGTGGCGTACGGAACGGTCCGTCGTGAAGCGAACACCGGTTCCGTTTCTTCAGTCAAGAACGAGCAGTTGGCTTCCGCCCCCGTGACCTCCGTGGACAAGATGCTCTCCGGAAAGATGGCGGGCGTGTCCATTTCCTCCGGATCCGGCCAGCCCGGTTCCACCTCCACGATCCGCGTCCGCGGTACCTCTTCCATCAACGCCGGCAATGAGCCGTTGTGGGTGGTCGACGGCATTCCCGTGATGGCGGAAGACTTCCGTGCCCTTTCCAACTCGGGTGTGGGCCGCGGTTCCTCCACGACCTTCATCAACCCGAACGACATCGAGTCGATCACGGTGCTGAAGGATGCCGCAGCGGCTTCCGTCTACGGCTCCCCCGCTGCGAACGG
>CABTXO010000016.1 GCA_902488725.1 uncultured Bacteroidales bacterium | reverse complement strand
TCTTCGCCGAACTCCTTGAGGGCAGGGGCGAGCACGATCAGGTCTGCGCCGTCCGCCAGCGCGAGGCGGGTGCGGTAGACGCTCTTGTTGCCCAGCCAGGTGCTCTTGAATTCGGCAGGATCCAGGTACACGATGCACTTCTTGATCTCGTGGTCGACCATGATGAAGTTGGTCTCCAGGGAGAGATCGGAGGCCTTCTGGAAGCACTCGAAGTCGTCGCCGATGAACAGGCCCCGCGTCTCCATCCCGCCGGTCTCTTCGTTCTTCGCGCGGACCGTGAGGACGTAGACGATCGGGAGATCGGGGATGAAATGGGTCCGGGCATATTCCAGGACATCCCGCACCGGGGAATGGGCACGGCCCATGATGCGTTCCAGCCCGTAGGTGGCGCCGATGAAATGGCTCTTGTTGATGCCCTCCGCGCCGCCGACGCCCACGAAGATGTTCTTCGTGTAGTTGGCCATGCCGATCACTTCGTGGGGCACCACCTGTCCGATGGACAGGATGAGGTCGAAGGAGGGATCCAGCAGCAGTTTGTTCACCTGGGCGGGCCAGGAATAATCCAGCCTTCCTTCCGACACCTCATGCACATATTCCGCGGGGACTTCTCCGACGGTCACGACATCGTTGCGCCAGTCGTGCACCCGGAATTTGTCGCGGGAGACATGGCCGAACATGGCCTTGATCTGCTCCTCCGTCATGGGGGTGTGGGTGCCCAGTGCCGGCATCACGTCCGTGAGCCGGTCGCCGAAGTAGTCGTCGACCATCTCCGTGATGGGGCCGGCGTAGGAGTTCAGCCGGGTGAAATCCGGCGGAAGCGCCAGGACCCGCTTTTTGGGACCCATCTTGTCGAAGACTTCCTTCAGGATCGCCCGCACCTCGTCGGGGGTGATGCTGTCCGTTTTGGACCCTCTTGCGTAGTACAGCATGATCCTATCTCTTTACACGCGCGTTACCCTGCCAGACACTCCAGACCTGCTCTTCATCGGCAGGCTGGGCGTAGTCGGTCAGGAAGGTCGTGGCGAGCGCCCCCGTCGCCCAGCCGAACTGGATCCATTTTTCAGGCTCCCATCCCTTGAGGATGCCGTAGAGGAGCCCGCCGACAAAGCCGTCTCCGCCGCCGATGCGGTCCAGCACATGGATTTTGCGCGGCTCCACGACCTGCCAGTTGTCCCCTTCGAGCATGATCGCCCCCCAGTTGTGGCTGTTGGTGTGGTTCACCTCGCGGAGCGTCGTCGCGAACACCTTCGCATTCGGATATTGGACGCGGACCCGGCGGATCATTTCCTTGAAGCCGTCGATCTTGGCCGCGATGCCCTTCCCGCCCGCTTCAGGACCTTCGATGCCCAGGCAGAGCTGGAAGTCCTCTTCGTTTCCGATGAGGATGTCGGCGACGGAACTGATTTCGGAGAAGATCTCATGGAGTTCCTGTTCGCGGCCGGCCCAGAAAGAGGCGCGGTAGTTCAGGTCGAAGCTGATCCGCGTACCGTATTTTTTTGCAGCCCGGGCGATCTCGAGACAGAATTTGCCGGTCTCCGGACTGAGGGCTCCGATGAGACCGGACAGGTGCACGATCTGCACCCCTTCCTGCCCGAAGATGCGGTCCAGGTCGAAATCCTTCACGTTCAGCGTCCTGCCGACTTCGCCCGCACGGTCGTTCCAGACCCGCGGTCCCCGGGATCCGTAGCCGCTGTCCGCGACATTGATCTGGTGACGGTAGCCCCAAGGACCGCCCTGCGGCACATCGGGTCCTTCGAAATCCATCCCGCGTGCACGCAGATTGGACTTGATGAAAGCGGCGAACGGACTTCCCTTCACGAAAGTCGTGAGCACCTTCACCGGCAGACCGAGGCAGGAGGCGATGCTGGCGACATTGGTCTCCGCGCTGGTGGCCTGGAGATGCAGGACGTCGCTGCACTGCACCGGCTGTCCATTTTCAGGGGTGACGCGCAACCCCATGCTGGTAGGCACGAGCAGCGCATATTTGCAATTTTTTTTCAAAGCGATTTCCATATTGATCAATACTGGTTTTCTAGGTGAACTGCACTTGGTGTGCTTCACAAAGGTACAATTCTTTTCCGGAATATGTGTACGAGCACGAAATTTTCTGAATATGCAAATACAATACCACGGAATGAATATGCGGGAACCGTGCAGGTGCACAATTTTTTGTGGAAAAACCGTCGGGGCGGTGCGGATTCGGATTGTTTTCGCTATCTTTAACCGCGAAAAACCGCAGCATGGCAAAACAAGTCAAGATCAAAGACATCGCACAGATGGCCGGCGTCTCCGCCGGGACCGTGGACCGTATCCTGCACAACCGGCGCAATGTTTCCGCCAAGAGCCGGGCCCGGGTGGAACGCGTGCTGCAGGAGGTCGACTACAAGATGAACATCCATGCGTCGGCGATTTCATTCCGGAAGGAATGCACGATCGCCATCGTGATCCCGGCCTTCAGCCCCGGAGAGTACTGGGGCTCGATCCGGGACGGAATCGAAGCCGCTCTGCAGGAATATGCCGACATCAGCATCCGATGCATCTGGCTGCCCTACAACCAGTACGATGTCTATGCCTGCCGCGCCATCTTCGCATCCGTGGCGGAGCAGACTCCGGATGCCGTCATCATCGGCCCGACCTTCGAACACGAGACGCTATCCTTCTGCGAGCAGCTGGACGCCCGCGCGATTCCGTACGTGTTCGTGGATTCGGTGATCGCCGGCACGCATCCTTGGGCCTCCTTCACGACGGACCAGTTCGTCTGCGGCAGACTCATGGCGCACCTGCTGACCGCCATCATCCCCGAAGATGCGGAAGTCGCCATCCTGGGCGCGCGGCGCATCGGCAGCGAAAAATCCTACAATTCCACAGAACGGGAAAAGGGCTTCCGGGACTACCTCAAGTCCGTGGGGAAAGACGACCGTCTCCACAAAGAAGAGTTTTCCCCGCTTGCACCGGAGGAAAGCGCGGCCCGCAACGAAGCCTTTCTCCGGAAGCATCCGAAGATCAAGGGAATCGCCGTGATGAATTCGCGCGGACACGTGCTCGCCGAACTGCTGAAGGCGAACGGCCGGAACGACATCCGGCTCGCTTGTTTCGACATGACGGGAGGCAATGTCCGGAGCCTGCAGGAAGGATGGATCTCCTTCCTGCTCCGCCAGAATCCTGAGAAGCAAGGGTTCGACGCCGTGAAATCCCTGATCAACTGCCTGCTGTACCGCCAGCCCGAAAAAAATCCCCACCACCTGATGCCCGTCGACATCATCGTCCGGGAGAACCTCCCGTACTACGAAAGATGAACGAACACTCTGAAACAGGAAGTCTTGCCGCTCCCGTTCCTCCTCCTTCCGGCAGCCGTTTGCGCCACCACCCCGTGGACAAGGCGACCAAGCGCCGATGTTCCGTCGCTACTTCTGCATGGAGGCGATGACGCGCCGGTTGATCTCCTTCAACCGCGCCTCGTCCAGTTTCAGGATGCGGTCGTAGGTCATCAGGCCGTTCACTTCTATCTCCACATCCGTGGTCTGCGTGTAGACGGCGGCGGCGCAGCCCTGTGACACCAGCTGGATCAGCTGGCCCGCAAAGTTTTCATATTCAGCGAGCACCTGCTCTCCGTTCTTGTACTGGACATAGCCCCAGTTCCGGTCCGGCTGCCACAGATGTCCCTCCAGGGCGAGACCGATGCCGCCGTACTCCCCGAGCACGTTGACCATGTCGGGATCCCACAGGTGCATGGCCGGATAGGGATAGTGGTGGTTGTCGAGGATGTCCCCGCAGCCTTTCGTCCAGTTGCCGCCGGAGGCCATGTTCACCAGCCGGGTCGGGTCCAGTTCCCGGGTATAGTCCACGATCGCGCGGGTGTCGAACTGGCTCCAGGCCTCGTTGAAGGGCACCCAGACCACGATGCTGGGGAACTTCTTCAGCTGGGCGATGATCTCCCGCCATTCCTTGCGGTAATTGGCTTTCGCCAGATAGGTCGCCGGAAAGTCCGTGCCTTCGTCGTAGTTGTGGAACTCCCAGCGGTTCAGGTGATTGTCACCGAAGGATGGCATGTCCTGCCACACCAGCATCCCGAGCTGGTCGCAATAGTAGTACCAGCGCGAAGGCTCGACTTTGATGTGCTTGCGGATCATGTTGAATCCGAAGTCCTTGGTCTTCTGAATATCAAATTTCAAGGCGGCGTCCGTGGGAGCCGTGTACAGGCCGTCCGGCCACCAGCCCTGGTCCAGCGGGCCGAACTGGAAAAGATTCTTCCCGTTCAGTGCCATCCGCTTGATGCCCCGTTCACTGCCGATCGAAATCTCGCGCATGGCGGTATAACCCTGGACACGGTCCAGGACGGTCTTTCCGCGCAAGATACTGATTTCCAATCCATACAAATAGGGAGAATCCGGGCTCCAGCGCTGCATCTCCGGCACGGGCAGGGTGACCGTCGTCCCGGGAACTGCGTCCGCACGGGACACCACCCGCCGGGAATTGCCGTCCGAGGGCTGTTCGGTGGAATAGCCGACTCCGCCTTCCAGCAGGGTGACCCGGACGAGGTCGCCTTCCTTCGCTCCTGCCACACAGACGGACACATCCACCGTCCGGTCCGTAAGGTCCGAAACCGCATAGTAGTCTTCCACATGGGTCGGGGACACGGACTCCATCCAAACGCTCTGCCAGATGCCGGAAACAGCCGTGTACCAGATCCCGCCGGGATTGGACACCTGTTTTCCGCGCGGCTGGAAATCATTGTCGGTGGCGTCGGTCACCTTCAGCACCAGCGTATTGGAAACGCCTTTCCTGATGTAGGGCGTCACGTCGAACGAGAAGTGCGTGTAGCCGCCGGTGTGGGTGCCGACCAGCACTCCGTCCACATAGACTTCCGTCTTCCAGTCGACCGCTTCGAAGTTCAGCTTCACCCGGTTCCAGCCTTTCGGCACGACGAAGCGCGTCCTGTACCAGAGCGCATCGTCGGCGGTCAGCTTGCGGCCGACACCGGAAAGCGAAGATTCCACCGCAAAGGGCACGAGGATCCGGCCGTCGTAACGCTCCGGTTCCGGGGCGGTTTTGCCGGTGATGGCATATTCCCAGAGCCCGTTGAGCGACTTCCAGTTCGCCCGGACCATTTGGGGACGGGGATATTCGGGATGCACATTCGCAGGCGAAACTTCCGCCGCCCAGGAGGTCTTGATGCGGTCGCCGACAGGCGCCCAGTCCGTCTCTTGAGCAGAGAGGAAGGAACCAAGGGTCAGCCATGCGGCCGCGAAAGCAAGAAGAGTCCGTTTCATGAATTATTCGTTTAAAGGATCAACAACAGTATCATGTTTACAAATATAATCGAATATTTCCTTACATTTGTACGTTGTCTTGAAACAAGATGCTTTCTTTCATTTTCAGCATACTCGTTCTGATTACAGGGTATTGTTTCTATGGCGCCTTCGTGGAGAAAGTGTTCGGCCCGGAACGGGACCGCCCGACCCCGGCCCTCGCGAAAGCCGACGGGGTAGACTACATCGCCATGCCTGCGTGGAAAGTGTTCATGATCCAATTCCTGAACATTGCCGGAACCGGCCCCATCTTCGGGGCCGTCATGGGTGCCAAATTCGGGCCTTCCGCCTACCTCTGGATCGTCTTCGGCTGCATCTTTGCGGGTGCCGTCCATGACTATTTCTCCGGAATGCTCTCGGTCCGGCACGGCGGTGCGGGGCTTCCCGAACTCGTCGGGACCTATCTGGGCAAAGGGACGAAGCGCGTCATGCTGGTCTTCACGATCCTGCTTCTCCTGCTCGTAGGGGCTGTTTTTGTCTACAGTCCGGCCATCATTCTGGGCGGCATCGCAGGGGACGGCAGTTCCAGGACCATGATGATCTGGTGTGCGGTGATCTTCGCGTACTACATCGTAGCCACCATGCTGCCCATCGACAAGGTCATCGGGAAGATCTATCCGATTTTCGCCTTCTCCCTCCTGTTCATGGCCCTTTCGCTGATGATCGGGCTCCTCGTCAAATGGCCTTCCATCCCGGAAATCTGGGACGGTCTGTCCAACAGGGGTCCCTCCGTAGGGCTGAACGGACAATCCGTCTTTCCATGCCTGTTCATCACGATCGCGTGCGGCGCGATCAGCGGTTTCCACGCGACGCAGAGTCCGATGATGGCGCGTTGCATGCGGAACGAAAAACTCGGTCGACCGATCTTCTACGGAGCCATGATCACGGAAGGCTTGGTCGCCCTGATCTGGGCCGCCGTATCGTCCTGGTTTTTCTTCGACGGAGGCGCTGCGCAGGTCGGATCCGATCTCACGGCTGCAGCGCCGACGGTCGTTACGAAAGTTTCGGAAGGATGGCTCGGCTTGTTCGGCGGCATCCTCGCCATCCTGGGGGTGGTGGCAGCCCCGGTCACCAGCGGAGACACTGCCCTCAGAAGTGCCCGGCTCATCATTGCCGAGTCCTTGAAAATCAATCAGAAGCCCATACGCAACCGGCTGGCCATCAGCATTCCGCTCTTCGCCGCGGCCGCCCTGCTGCTCTGGTTCAATATCGCGGATCAGAACGGATTCAACACAATCTGGAGATACTTCGGCTGGGCGAACCAAACCCTGGCCGTGTTCACGCTTTGGATGGTCACGGCCTATCTGACCCGTAAAGGAAAGGGGCTGCAGTACCTTGTCACCTTGATTCCGGCAGCCTTCATGTCCGCAGTCTGCGTGACCTTCATCCTGGTGGACAAGGTCGGACTCTGCATTCCCATGCAATTCTCTCCCTGGATCGGTCTCGCGACCTTCCTGCTTTCCCTGATCCTGTTCCATCTGTTGAAAAACCAAAATAAAGCGTAATATGTTCGATCAACAACACGGGCTTTGGATTGCCCACTGCGAAAGAGGGCCTCTCTCGATCCTCGGAAGAATGGCCAACCGGCACGGGCTCATCGCCGGAGCGACCGGAACCGGCAAGACCGTCACCCTGCAGGTGCTGGCGGAAAGCTTCTGCCAGGCAGGCGTTCCCTGCTTCATGGCCGACATGAAGGGAGACCTCTCGGGAATCTCCGAAGCCGGCCGTCTGAACGGCTTCATCGAGAAACGCATGCCGGAATTCGGCATTGAAAATCCGCAGTTCCAGAGCTGTCCCGTCCGCTTCTTCGATGTGTTCGGAGAACAGGGACACCCCATGCGGACCACGGTTTCGGAGATGGGGCCGCAGCTGCTCACCCGGATCCTGGAGTTGAACGACACCCAGGAAGGGGTGCTGAACATCGTGTTCCGGATCGCGGATGAACGCGGATTGCTGCTGATTGACCTGAAAGACCTGCGGGCCATGCTGAATTTCGTCGCCCGGCATGCGGCGGAGTACACCACCACCTACGGCAACATCTCCACCGCTTCCGTGGGTGCCATCCAGCGCGCCATCCTGACCCTCGAGAACGAGGGGGCCGACAAGTTCTTCGGAGAGCCTTCCTTCGACATCTTCGACCTGCTGCAGAGCGAAGGCGGCAAGGGCATCATGAATGTCCTGGCGGCCGACAAGCTGATGATGAAGCCGAAGATTTATTCCACCTTCCTGCTCTGGCTGCTGTCGGAACTGTATTCCAACCTGCCCGAGGTCGGGGACCTGGACTTGCCCAAGCTGGTGTTCTTCTTCGACGAGGCGCACATGCTCTTCGACGACACTTCCAAGGCGCTCGTGGACAAGATCGAGCAGGTGATCCGGCTCATCCGGAGCAAGGGCGTGGGCGTGTACTTCGTGACACAGTATCCGACCGACCTGCCGGAAACCATCCTCGGACAGCTCGGCAACCGCGTACAGCACGCCCTCCGTGCGTACACCCCGAAAGACCGGAAGGCCGTCCAGGTGGCTGCCGAGACCTTCCGCCCCAATCCGGCCTTCAGCACGGCGGAGGCGATCACGACCCTGGAAACCGGTGAAGCCCTGGTGTCTTTCCTCGACGAGAAGGGCGCTCCGGGCATCGTGGAGCGCGCCAAGATTCTCTTCCCGTTGAGCCAGATCGGAGCCATCGACCCGTCCCGCAGAACCCAGCTCATCAACGCTTCGAAACTGTACGGCAAGTACGACAAGCCGGTTGACCGCGAGAGTGCCTTCGAGCAGCTGCTGGCGCAAAACGAGCAGGAGGCCGCCGAAGCGGAAGGGGCCAAGGGCAAGAAGGCGGATGCCAAGAGTGCAGCCGCCAGGAAGGGAATGCTCGGCAAGATCACGAAAGCCGTCATCACGGCCGTGACTGCGACCGTCGGCACCCTGATCGGAAGCGCCGTGTCGAACCGCGTGACCGGGAAGAAGTCCAGGTCCGGCGGCGTGAAGGAGGGCGCGGGCAGAGTCATGAAGAACGCCACCTCCGCCGCGACCCGCACGGTGACTCGCGAAATCACCCGTTCCATTCTCGGAAACTTAATCAAATAGCACATGGACCTGACTTCTTTGCTGGCCGTTTCCCCTATCGACGGCCGGTATGCCGGCAAGACCGCTCCGCTGCGGGACTATTTCAGTGAATATGCCTTCATCCGCAACCGCATCCGCGTGGAAGTCGAGTACTTCCTCGCCCTCTGCGAGATTCCCCTGCCACAGCTCCGGAACTTCGGAGAAGGGACCGGCCGGCCGCAGGCGGAATGGACGGACGTGCTGCGGGACCTGTACCGGAAAATGCAGCCCGAAGATGCACAGCGGGTCAAGGATATCGAAAAAGTGACCAACCACGACGTCAAGGCCGTGGAATACTATCTAAAGGAGCAGTTCCAAGCACTCGGCCTGGGCCGGTGGCAGGAATTCATCCATTTCGGGCTTACCTCCCAGGACATCAACAACACGGCCCAGCCGCTGATGCTGAAAGGTGCGCTGGAGGAGGTCTGTCTCCCTGCCCTGCAGGAAGTCCTGTCAAAGCTGAAGGCGGACGTGGAGGCCTGGAAGGAGGTCCCCATGCTGGCCAGAACGCATGGACAGCCTGCCACGCCGACGCGGCTCGGAAAGGAATTCGAGGTGTTCGTCGTACGGCTCGAAGAGCAGCTCCGGCAGCTCCGGCAGCTGTCCTATCCCGCCAAGTTCGGCGGGGCGACCGGGCACATGAACGCCCACAAGGTCGCCTATCCCGACCTCGACTGGATCGGCTTCGGAGACCGCTTCGTCGCCTCGCTGGGCCTCAAGCGCTCCTTCCCGACCACCCAGATCGACCACTACGACAACCTCGCGAGCCTCTTCGACTGCCTGCGGCGCATCAACACCATCCTCATCGACCTCTGCCGCGACGTGTGGACCTACATCTCCATGGAATATTTCCGCCAGCAGACCGCCAAGAACGAGGTCGGCTCCTCGGCGATGCCCCACAAGGTGAACCCGATCGACTTCGAGAACGCCGAAGGCAACCTCGGCATGGCGAACGCCGTGCTGACCTTCCTGTCGTTGAAGCTGCCGATCTCCCGGCTTCAGCGGGACCTGACCGACAGCACCGTGCAGCGGAACGTCGGGGTACCGCTGGCCCACGGGCTGATCGCGCTCGCCTCCCTGCAGAAAGGACTGGGGAAACTGATTCTGAACGAACCGGCGATTGAAGCAGACCTCCGGAAGAACTGGGCCGTGGTCGCCGAGGCCATCCAGACCATCCTGCGCCGGGAGAACTATCCGAATCCCTATGAAACGCTGAAGGCGCTCACGCGCACCGGAGCCGCCGTCGAGGAGAAGACCCTCGAAGACTTCATCGCATCGCTGGAGGTGGCGGAATCCGTGAAGGAAGAACTGCGGGCGATCACCCCCTGGAACTACACCGGGTTCTAGTCTTCTTCGATGTAAACATCATCGCCGGGCTCGGCAAAGTTGAAATTCTCCCGGGCGTACTGCTCCAGGGAATCGCGGCTGGTCGTCAGACCGTGGATCTGGTCGTCCATCTGCTTGATTTCGGCCTTGTACCGTTCCATCTGCCGTTCCTGCTGCCGGATTTCGAGCCCGGCCTTGACCCAGCGCACGATGTTGTTCTGGTTCAGAAAGCCGACCAGCACGATGAAGACGGCGGTCGCGAGGATGGCATAGCGGATGAAAGACCGCTTTTCCGCGTTCCTTCCGTCCTTTCCGGTGTCCCAGATGTCCTTGAACCTGCTCAATTGTTACAGATATATGAAAGATTCGAGCCGCGAGGCGGTTATCAATGCAAAAATAGTTAAATTTGTCATATTGACCGAACATTTTTTAAGAGGCATACCATGAAACCTACTCTTCTAGTCCTGGCAGCAGGAATGGGCAGCCGTTACGGCGGTCTGAAACAGATGGACGGACTCGGCCCCAGCGGCGAAACCATCATCGACTATTCAATCTACGATGCCGTGAACGCCGGGTTCGGCAAAGTCGTGTACATCGTCCGCGAGTACTTCAAGGAACAGTTCGAGAAAGTCGCACGGAAAAAATACAGCCAGCTGAAGGGACCGGACGGAGAGCCGCTGCAGATCCAGTTCGTCACCCAGGAACTGAACAAGATTCCCGCCCGCTTCACCCTGAACCCCGAGCGCCAGAAGCCGTGGGGCACGGCCCATGCCGTGCTGATGGCGAAGGACGTGATCCACGAACCCTTTGCGGTGATCAACGGAGACGACTACTACGGCAAGGATTCCTTCCTGATCCTCGCGGACTGGCTCCGCACCCATGCGGATTCGAAGGGCGTCTGCAGCATCGTAGGATTCGAACTGGACAACACTCTGTCCGAGCACGGCACCGTGTCCCGCGGCATCTGCTTCTACGACAAGGACCTGCACCTGACGGGCATCGCCGAACACCTGAACATCGGCAAGGAAGCCGACGGAAAGGTCTACGGGGACAATTCCGTAGACGGGTCCACCCACGTCGAACTGGACGGCAAGGCCCTCTGTTCCATGAACATGTGGGGCTTCACTCCGGACTACTTCAACCTGAGCGAAGAGGTGTTCGAGCGCTTCCTGGAGCAGAACATCCAGGAACTCAAGAAGGAATTCTTCATTCCGCTCGCCGTGGACGTGCTGATGCATGAAAACCGGCTGAACTGCGAAGTGCTTTCGACCGACTCCCGTTGGTTCGGTGTCACGTACAAGGAAGACCGCCCGAGCGTCGTCGCGAAATTCCAGGAGCTCGTGGACAAGGGCGTCTATCCGACGCCGCTCTGGAAATAGCCATGCCGTTGCTCAGTTTCCGGAAAGTGACGAAGAACTACGACTTCTTCTCGGGCTTTTCCTGGTACACGCCGGGGATTGGCGGAATGTTCTCCGTCCTGGCCTGGTTTTTGGCAGGAATGTTCCTGGGAATGCTGGTCATGCTCCCTTCCCAACTCGGAGTCATGGGGATCCGCAGCGCCTGCCTCTTCCCGATCGTCTACATCGCACAGTTCATCCCGGTCGTGATCTTCACCAAGTACCTGAGCAGCCGGAACGCGATGTTCGATGTCGGTTACGCATTGGACAGCAACCACTTCGGTCCGAAGGGCGGCGGCTTGGCCGCCCTCCTGGCCGTGGCTTCGACCCTGGCGGCGGCGCTGATGCTGGAAACCGTGAACCATTTCCTGCCCGAAATGTCCGAGACCTGGAAGAATGCGATGAAGATGCTGATGGATGCCCCGCTCTGGATCACCCTGCTGAGCACCTGCGTCTTCGCCCCGATCTTTGAAGAATGGATGTGCCGCGGCATCATTCTCCGGGGTCTCCTCAACCACCGGCGCAAGGACAAGAACGGTCGAGAGCAGCGGGGCCTCAGCCCCGCCCTGGCCATCGTGATTTCCGCCCTCTTCTTCGCCACCATCCACGGCAACCTCTGGCAGGGCATCACGGCCTTCCTGCTGGGCTGCCTGCTGGGCTATGTCTACTACAGGACGGGGTCGTTGCGGCTGACGATCCTGATGCACTTCTGCAACAATTTCCTGTCTGCGATGCTCGCCCGCTTCGGCGGCGAAAAGGTCGAGAACGCCAAGAGCCTGGTCGACCTGATGCCGGCTTGGGAATATGCCGTACTGTTCGTCGCCAGCGCGGCGGTCCTGCTCGTCGCCCTGCGGTACATCCGGCGCATCCCGCTGCAAAGTCCCGCCGGCAACTCCGACCCGGTCGACCTGACCGCTTAGTGATCAGATCAACCGATAACGCGCCACCTGCCGGCTGAGAAATTCGTCGATGCGGAGGGTGCCGCCGTGTGCACGGAAATCGGCCAGCAACCGGGTGGACACGGGTTCTCCCAGCAGCGACAGCCTGGCCAGGTTGTCGGCGACCCGCTTTTCGAGCTCCCGGTGGAACCGGATGCCGTGATTGAGATCGTGGAGGTGGCAGAGCTCGTGCAGCAGGACATAGTCGCAGAGCGGCTCCGGCAGCCGCACCAGATTCAGATTCAGGTTGATGTTCCCTTTGGCCGAGCAGCTGCCCCAGTTCGAGGAGTTGTGCTTGACCGCCACGCGGGCATATTCAAAGCCGAATCGCGCGGCGAAAAATTGCAGCTTGCGCGGCAGAAGCAGTTTCGCTTCGGCGCGCAGGATTTCCGTCAAGGTCTTCTGCAGGTCGGTCGCAGCCGTGAACCGCACGGTCTTCCGCTGGATCGGAAGATCGAGACTCAGCCAGGAGCGCTCTCCGGTTTCCAGCGGGAAGATTTCGACCGCAGGCCTGTCCCCTTCCCGGAACACGATTTCCGACAGGAGGGTACGGATGACAGAGCCGTCTCCGAGCGGGGCGACCGCACGACCGCCATCTTCTGCGGCTGCCAACTTTTTCTGCTGCCGGGCCATCGTCCGCAGCACCCAGTCCCGCCGGGACAGAAAAAAACGAAATCCGTCCGATTCACGCGCGAACCAGGGGACACTGACGCGCACGCCGCGAACCGGATGAACGCGGATACTCATCCGCCGGGTGCGGGTGCTCCTGCGGAACACCACCGCCCCGATCTGATCGTCGATGATGATTCTGTCGCCGTCCATGCAGGTTCTTCAATGATGCTGTCTGCAAAAGTAGGAAATATTCTCCGATTGCCGTCCCATCTTCTTCCCGAAGCGGAAAGGTGAAGCGGAAAGGGACCGGCGGGGTGGCGCGGGATTTGTTGAAAAAGCGAAAAGTGACTACATTTGTCAGATTGTC
>CABTXO010000015.1 GCA_902488725.1 uncultured Bacteroidales bacterium | reverse complement strand
GGGCAACCTTTTCAAAGGCTCCAGCAACAAGTCCATCCCGGCAGGCACCTACACGTACACCGGAAGCAGCAACTTCTTCAACATCGGTACGGGGGCAGCAGTTTCTACGAATTACAGCGCAACTAACAACAACTGGAATTATGTAGAGAACACCAAATGCGTTGTAAAAAAGCTTTCCGGCACAGACATGTACGACATCACCCAGGAAGGTCCGAATTTCACCGCCCACTTCGAAGGCAAGGTCTATTTCATGGATTATTTCAAAAAGCAGTGACGAGAAGGGTGCCGCGGGGCCTGACCGCCAGACGCGCTCCAGGTTCTTCGGATTGAGCAGTTCCTTGCCTTCGGGGGTGCAGGCGTAGGGGATCCGGTCCGCCCGGTGCTTTTCAACTTTTCTGCGCACGATCTTCATCGTGCTGTTTACCAGGCCGTTCTGTCCCGTGAATGCATCGGGCGGAACGGCTGTTGCTGCGGGCAGCCAGCCCTCGGGGAACATGCCCTCGTGCGCGCCGTTCCACGAATTCGATGAGGGCAGGTCTTGCCGCCAGGGATTGCAGGCTACTCGCTCACTTTGGACACGGCGGGGAACAGGCCGAAGAGCTCCGCATCGATCTTGTCGGTCACGGTCTGGAAGTCCTCCGGGCGGTTCTCGAACTTGATGTCGTCCACATTCACGACCAGCAGGTGGCCGTCATATTCCTTGATCCAGTCCTCGTAGCGCTTGTTCAGGCCGGTGAGGTAGTCGATCCGGATGCTCCGCTCGTACTCCCGCCCGCGCTTCTGGATCTGGGCGACCAGGTTCGGGATGCTGGACCTGAGGTAGATCAGCAGGTCGGGCTTGCTCACGAGCGACATCATCAGGTCGAAGAGGTCTGAATAATTCTCGAAGTCGCGGGTGCTCATCAGCCCCATCGCATGCAGATTCGGGGCGAAGATCCGGGCATCCTCGTAGATGGTCCGGTCCTGGATGATCACATCCTCGCTCCGGGAAATCTCCACGACATCCTTGAAGCGCTTGTTCAGGAAGTAGATCTGAAGGTTGAAAGACCAGCGTTCCATGTCTTCGTAGAAGTCGGACAGATACGGGTTGAAATCGACCGATTCGAATTTCGGGGTCCAGCCGTAGTGGGCCGCCAGCATTTTTGTCAGCGTGGTTTTTCCGCTGCCGATGTTACCTGCAACTGCTATGTGCATATTCAATGTTATTTATGGTCCAACGGAAACAGCCCGTACAGCTCGGCATCCAGCCGGTCGGTGATCTTGGCGAAATCCTCGGGGCGGTTTTCGAAGTCCAGTTCATCCGTCTCCACCGTCAGCACCCGGCCGGGATATTCCGCGATCCAGCGGTTGTACCGGTCGTTCAGCCCTTTCAGGTACTCCAGGCTCATGCTCTGCTCGTAGTCCCGGCCGCGTTTCTGGATCTGCCCCACGAGATGCGGAATCGACGATTTCAGGTAGATCAGCAGATCCGGCACCTTCACCATCGAGATCATCACGTTGAAGAGGTCCATGTAGGTCTCGTAGTCCCGTTTCGAGAGGTTGCCCTGCGCATAGTTGTTGGCCACGAAGATGTACACGCCCTCGAACAGGGTCCGGTCCTGGATGATGACATCCTTGCTCCTGGCGATTTCCAGCACATCCTTGAACCGCTGCGCCAGGAAATAGGTCTCTAGGTTGTACGACCAGCGGGGGATGTCCTTGTAGTAGTCTTCCAGATAGGGATTGAAGGTCACGGACTCGTACTTGGGCGTCCACCCGTAGCGGGCCGCCAGCATCCGGGTCAAGGTGGTTTTACCGCTTCCGATGTTTCCAGCTATTCCGATGTGCATGGGTGAAGGTTTCTCGTTTTGAACTCCGAAAACAAATTTAGAAAAAATTATCCATTTCCCATTCCTTCCTCCTCGGGTTCGTTGAAGGGTTCCAGAAAAGGATTCCGGGTTCGCTCCCGGCCGATCGAGGTGCGGGGGCCGTGGCCGGGCAGCACATCCACGTCGCCCGGAAGCCCCATCAGCTTGTCCATGATGCTGACGATCAACTTGTCGTAGTCCCCGCCCGGATGATCCGTGCGGCCGATGCTGCCGGCGAACAGGGTGTCCCCGCTGAACAGGACCTTGTCCGCCGCGTCGTAGAAACACACGCCCCCGGGCGTGTGCCCCGGGGTGGCGATGACCTGGAACACAGGTCCCGCCGGCGATCCGGGAAACGCAAGCCGCTGCCCGTCCGACAAGGGCTCGCAGGCGAATTCCCCGTCGGGTGCCGGGAGGCCGAACTGCCGGGTCAGCTGCAGGTTGGCCCGGAGGGTCTCGCGGTCCTCTGGCGCCATCCGCACCGTGAGGGAATGCTCCCGGACGAGGG
Source organism: uncultured Bacteroidales bacterium (assembly GCA_902488725.1). Taxonomy (GTDB): domain Bacteria; phylum Bacteroidota; class Bacteroidia; order Bacteroidales; family UBA932; genus Cryptobacteroides. The sequence continues at coordinate 11,064 of CABTXO010000015.1, read as the reverse complement.
CGGCGACCCCGAAGATGTGGTCGAAATGGCCGTGGGTCAGCCAGATTTCCTTCGGGGTGATCCGCTCCCGGAGGAAACAGGTGGCCAGCCTGTCTCGTTCAGCCTCGTCAATACAGCCGGGGTCCAGGATCACGCCATTTCCGGCTTCATTCCAAAGCAGGTAGCAGTTCTCCTGCAGCGGATTTACGACAATTCTTTTGATGTTCAGCATATTACTCCATGTTCTTTGAATCCATGACAAGGGTCACGGGACCGTCGTTCAGCAGTTCCACCTGCATGTCGGCCCCGAACACGCCGGTGCTGACCGGACGGCCGAGGGCCGCGGACAGCCTCCCGCAGAAACGTTCGTACAGCGGGACGGAGATTTCCGGCCGGGCTGCCTTGATGTACGAGGGACGGTTTCCCTTCCGGCAGCTGGCCATCAGAGTGAACTGGCTCACGACCAGAATCTCCCCGGCGATGTCCTGCACGGAAATGTTCATCACGCCTTCCGAATCCGGAAAAATGCGTAACTGCACAATCTTCTTGACCAGCAGGTCGATGTCCTGCTCCGTGTCCGCCTCGCCCACGCCGAGGAGGACCAGCAGTCCGCGTCCGATGTGCGAACGGGCCGTGCTACCGATCGTAACCGACGCGCGCGAAACTCTCTGGATGACGACTTTCATATTCTTATCCCAAAACGACATCCAAGGCCATCATCAGGGCGAAGCCCACCGCGAAACCGAGCGTGCTCAGGTTCGTGTGGGTACCCTGCGAAGCCTCCGGAATCAATTCTTCCACCACCACGTACAGCATGGCACCGGCCGCGAAGGAAAGCATGTACGGCAGCATCGGTTCCACCAGGGAGGTAGCCAGGATGACCAGGGCCGCGCCGACGGGCTCCACCGCCCCGCTGAGCGACCCGAGCAGGAAGGATTTGCCCCTGCTGTTGCCTTCGGCCCGCATCGGCATGGAGATGATCGCCCCTTCGGGAATATTCTGGATCGCGATGCCGACCGCCATGGCGATGGCCCCGGCGGAAGAGATGCCCAGATCGCCCTGCAGGGCTCCCGCCAGCACGACGCCCACCGCCATTCCTTCCGGAAGGTTGTGGATCGTCACGGCCAGGGAGAGCATGGCGGTGCGGGACAGACCGCTCCGCCTGGGGCCTTCCGGCTGATCTTCTCCGATGTGGAGGTGGGGCGTGAGCATGTCGATGCCCAGCAGGAAGCATATTCCCGCAAAGAAACCGGCCAAGGCAGGAAGAATTCCCCCTTGCGGCATGTCCAGGCCCGGAATCAGCAGCGACCACACCGACGCGGCGACCATCACGCCGGAAGCGAAGCCCAGAAGCGATTTCTGCAACCGGACGGGCATTTCATGCTTCATGAAAAAGACGAACGCGGAACCCAGCACGGTTCCGGCAAAAGGAATGAGAAGGCCTGCGAGTGTGACGTTCATAACAACGCAAAGATAGGAAAGTTCGTTATATTTGTACAGATGAAACTGCAATACTACATCAAAGCCATGCGGCTGCGGACCCTGCCGCTTTCCCTGGGCGGGGTCAGCCTGGGCGTACTGCTCGCCGCCGCCGGACATCCGGTGCAGGCCGGGACGGTCCTGTCCCTGATCCTGACCACGCTCTCGCTCCAGATTCTGTCGAACATCTCCAACGAACTCGGTGACTTTCTGCGCGGGACGGACACGGAGGACCGCCAGGGACCGGATTACGGGCTGGCGAGCGGAAAACTGTCGGTGCACGGGATCCGGGTCCAGATGTGGATCTTCGTCGGTCTGTGCATGGTCTTCGGCCTGTCGATGATCCGCCTTTCGCAGGGAACGCTGTTCAGCGCGACTTCTCTTGGCCTGACGGTGCTGGGCGCGGCCGCCATCTGGGCGGCGATGCACTACACCCTCGGCAGGAACCCCTACGGGTACAGAGGCCTGGGGGACCTGTTCGTGTTCCTCTTCTTCGGGCTCGTGGCCGTGATCGGAGCCTATTTCATCACCGCCGGCACCTTGGATTCGGGACTTTTGCTCCTGCCGGCTGCGGCCGTCGGGGCCTTCAGCGTGGCGGTCCTGAACGTCAACAACATCCGGGACCTCAAGACCGATGCCGGGAAACGGACCACGGTCGCCCTGCAGCTCGGTGAACGGCGGGCGAAGACCTACCAGACGTGTCTGATCGCCGGCGGATGGATCTGCATGCTGGCCCATTCCCTGCTGCAGCCGTTCAACCTGTGGCATTTCCTCTACCTGCCGACCCTGCCCCTGTACCTGAAGCACCTGCAGCTGGTCCGCACCCGCAGCGACCGCGGCCTGGACCCCGCCCTCCCGCTGCTCACTCTTTCGACCCTGCTCTTCTGTCTCCTCGCCGGTCTCGGATTCCTGGCCGCCTGACGAGAACGATTTTTCGTTATTTTTGCTGAATATGGCGAAGAAAAAAGAATACATCGAAATCCGCGGGGCGAAGGCGCACAACCTGAAAGGGGTCGACGTGGATATCCCCCGGGGAGAATTCGTGGTCGTGACCGGACTTTCCGGCAGCGGGAAATCCTCGCTGGCCTTCGACACGATCTACGCGGAGGGACAGCGGCGGTACATGGACACCCTCTCCACCTACGCCAAGCACTTCATGGGCATGCTGGAAAAGCCCGAAGTGGAAAGCATCACCGGCCTCAGTCCCATTATCGCCATCGAGCAGAAGACCACCGGCAACAACCCCCGGTCGACCGTCGGCACCATCACCGAGATCTTCGACTTCCTGCGCCTGCTCTACGCACGGGCCGCACGGGCCTATTCCCCGGTCACCGGCAAGGAGATGGTCCGGTACACGGACGAACAGATCGTGGACCTCATCATGTCCAGCTACGCCGGGCGGAAGTGCTACCTGCTGGCACCCCTCGTCCGGGGCCGCAAAGGACACTACCGCGAACTCTTCGACCAGCTCCGCCGCCGGGGCTACACGGAAGTCCGGATCGACGGCGAAATACAGGAACTGACGAAGACGGACGCCCTGGACCGCTACAAAGGCCACTTCATCGAATTGGTCGTGGACAAGCTGAAGCCCGCGCGGGGCGACGAGAAGCGGGTACGGGACAGCGTGATGACCGCCCTGGGCGCCGGCAAAGGCTCCGTCGCGATCCTGGAGAACGGCTCGGACGTGCTGCATCATTATTCCAAGCACCTGGTGGATCCGGACTCCGGCATCTCCCTCCAGGAACCGGCCCCCCACTCCTTCTCCTTCAACTCCCCCGAAGGCTACTGCCCGCATTGCAAGGGGCTGGGACAGATCGTGGACGTGAACATGGACACGATCATTCCGGACCGCAGCCTCTCCATCGCCGACGGCGGGATCGTCCCGCTCGGGAAGGTGCGGGAAACGCGGAAATTCGACATCATCCGGGCCATTGCCCGGAAATACAACTTCTCCCTCTACGACCCTATCGACGCCGTGCCGGACGAGGCCATCTCCCACATCATCTTCGGCAGCGACGAGCTGTTCCGGGTGGGGGACGGCACCCTTTCGGAAATGACTTCCTTCAACGGGATCGTGGAGGACATCGACGACAAGATCGAGTGTCCGGTCTGCCACGGATCCCGCCTCAACGAGAACGCCCGCTGCTTCAAGATAGACGGCAAGATGATTTCCGAGGTGGCCGCGATGGAGATGACCGGGCTCCGGCAATGGCTCCGGCAACTGCCGGAGAAACTGAACAACCGGGAGAACCAGATTGCCCGGGATATTCTCAAAGAATTGAACGACCGCGTGCAGTTCATGCTGGACGTCGGACTCGACTACCTGACCCTCGACCGCCCGACGGGCTCGCTTTCGGGCGGGGAAAGCCAGCGCATCCGGCTGGCGACCCAGATCGGATCCAAGCTGGTGAACGTGCTGTACATCCTGGACGAGCCCTCCATCGGGCTGCACCAGCGCGACAACCGGAAACTCATCGGTTCGCTGCAGGAACTGCGGGACGAAGGGAACTCGGTGATGGTCGTGGAGCATGACGAGGAAACGATGCGCCACGCGGACTGGCTCGTGGATGTCGGTCCCGGCGCCGGGGAACTGGGCGGGAAGATCTGCCTGAACGGGCCGATGAAAGCCCTGCTGGACTTCGATCCCGCCTCCGGGAAGGTGCCGGAAGGGCTTGACCCCGACACGGCGCGTCGCTGCGTATTCGGAAAATCCTTCACCCTGGACTATCTGCAGGGGCGCGACTCCATCCCCGTCCCCACGCACCGCCGCATCGGCAACGGACTCACGCTCGGCATCCGGGGCGCCCGGGGCAACAACCTCAAAAGCGTGGACATCGACCTCCCGCTGGGCACCTTCATCGGCATCGCCGGGGTGAGCGGCAGCGGGAAATCCACACTGATCAACGAGACCCTGATGCCCGTCCTCAAGAACAAGTTCTACCGGGCGAAGCTCCATCCCCTCCCCTACGACTCCATCGAAGGGATCCAGAACATCGACAAGCTGATTGAGATCGACCAGAGCCCGATCGGCCGCTCCCCGCGGTCCAATCCGGCCACGTTCACGGGGGTGTTCAACGACATCCGGAACCTCTTCGAGGACACGCCGGACGCGAAGATCCGCGGATTCAAGGCGGGCCGGTTCTCCTTCAACGTCCCGGGCGGCCGCTGCGAGGCCTGCAACGGGGCGGGCATCAAGGTCATCGAGATGAACTTCCTGCCTTCGGTGAACGTGGTCTGCGACGAATGTCGCGGCCGGCGGTACAAGGAGGACACCCTGGCGGTCCACTACAAGGGCAAGAACATCAACGACGTGCTGGAGATGTCGATCCGCGAAGCCTACGAATTCTTCAAGCCGATTCCCAAGATCGCCCAGAAACTGAAAGCCATGGTCGACGTAGGCTTGGGCTATGTCCACCTCGGCCAGTCCGCCGTCACGCTGTCCGGCGGCGAGAGCCAGCGCATGAAGCTGGCGGCGGAGATGTTCAAGAAGGCCACGGGAAACACCCTGTACATGCTGGACGAGCCGACGACCGGCCTGCATTTCGAAGACATCAAGATCCTGCTGAAGGTGCTGCAGGAGCTGGTGGACCAGGGCAACACCGTCATCATCATCGAGCACAACCTGGACGTGCTGAAGAGCGTCGACTACCTCTTCGACCTGGGGCCGGAAGGCGGCGGAAAAGGGGGACGGATCGTGGCGCAGGGCACGCCGGAGCAGCTGGCGAAGGACCCTGCCTCCGTCACGGGCCCCTTCCTGAAAGAGGTACTGCGCTGATTTTCTTTTCCCGGAATATTCCCTGTTTTTGCCCCCGCAAATCTTCAGGGTCGGGTGCAAATTCCAACCGGCGGCATGGTCCGCGATCCTTGAGGGTCTTTCCGGCCGGAGGGGTTGAGCCGTTGCAACTACGGCACCGACGGCAAAGATGAAATCCGGCGTGTTTTCCCGGCCGCACCTTCCCGGAACTCATCCGGAACCTCCCGGGGGGTCTATTCATCTTCGGTAACCGGGAGCTTCGGGGACGCCCGCTACCTGGAGCGCAGCAAGGACGGACCGGGACATGACAAAGCGACCGTCACCGGCGATTGGGGCAACGGTCGCAATTTGAATTTCGGAATATGGCTCCGACTGCAGGGCAAGTCCCTTCCGCGGAAGCCGCAAGGGGTCTACTCGCGCTGGCCCATGTGGATGTCCAGATGGGCGATGTCGCAGCCTTCCTTGTGGTTGATCACGTCGAGGATGCCGCGGAGGGTCTCCTCTTCCTCGACCTGTTCGTCGATGAACTTCGCAAGGAAATTCTGGGAGGCGCGGTCCTTCTCGTCCTCGGCGATCTCGGCGAGGGCGTTGATGCTTTCGGTAACGCTCTGCTCATGTTTGAGGGAGTTCTCGAAGACAGCCTTGACATCATCCCAATGGCCCGGAACGGCATCCACGCCGGCCACCTTGGCCTCGCCGTCCCTGCGGAGAATGTAGTCGGCGAACTCCATGGCGTGGTCGCGTTCCTCTTCGGACTGCTTGATCATCCACTGGGCGAAACCGGCCCAGCCTTCCTTGCGGAACCAGAATGCCATGTTCAGGTACAGGTTCGAAGACCACATTTCCATTGAAATCTGCGCGTTCAACGCGTCTTGCATTTTTTTGCTGAGTTTCATGATTTATAATAATTAAAATTTATTTCCTGCGCTCTTTTACTGCAAAAAGCGGACCTGAAAGCGGTTTGACAACCAAAAAAGCCTTCTTCTCCACGCAGCACCTTTGGAAGACCTTTTCGCTGGTTGGAGTCTCATCGTGCGAGAAGTGTGCCAAACCAGAGGCAGATGAAACCTGAGAGCACGCTAAGGGCCATATACCCGAGCATCGTCAAGGCCGATCCGGCCTGCAGCAGAGAAAAATTCTCATGGATGAAGGTTGAAAAAGTAGTGAAGCCGCCACAGAGCCCGAAAGTCAGGAAGAGCAGCAGATCTCGCGACAATCCGGTGTGCCGGGCCGCCCAGCCGTAGAACAGCCCGATCAGGAAGCAGCCGACGATGTTCACCAGAAAAGTTCCCAATGGCCATGCCGTAATGCGGAACCCTTTTTCGCAGCCGATCTTGACCAGATACCGGGCGATACCCCCCAAGAAGCTGCCGCCTCCGACAATCAGCAAAGTTTTGAGCATATCCATCTTTTTATCCGACGCAAAGATACGCAATCGTGCAGAAACTCGCAACCCGGGAACGCGTGACCGGAGCCTTCTGCAAGCGGCGACTGATGATGCCGGCCCAGGCGTCATCTCTCCACCGGCGCGTGACCGGAACTTCCGAATATTCATGAATATCCTTCTTTTCACCCCGGCCGAGTTGGGCCAGGGTGAAAAGCAGGATTGAATTGATGGTTAAGCGATTGCTGTCACGGCGATTGCCGGATGTAGCTGCGGAGGGCGTCGACATATTCAGCGAAGGCCTGATGCCCCCTGTCCGTGATGCAGCAGGTAGTCCGGGGCATCTTGCCTTTGAATCCCTTGGTGACCGTGATGTAGCCGGCCTTCTCGAGTTTGTCGAGCTGGACGCTGAGGTTGCCGGCCGTCGCTCCGGTCTGCCCCTTCAGGTAGCTGAAATCCGCGCTGTCGGCCGACAGGAGGAGCGACATCACCGCAAGCCGGAGCTCGGAATGCAGCAAGGGATCCAACGGCTTGAAGGCTGCCGGCCGGTCCTCACTACTCATGGCCTTCCTCCTTTCTGTTGATGGCGATCCCCGGAAGGATCAATCCGATGACGGACACGCCGGTGAGGATCAGTTCCTGATGGGCGCCGGGAAGGGCCATGGCGCAGGCAGCTCCGACGATGCCGGTGACCAGGCCTGCCGCCAGGATCCATCCGTTCTTGAGAATCCAGCCCGTCGCGGCCGTCGCACTGCCCAGCAGCGACACGATCAGCAGGGTGACCGGGGGGGTGATCTGTGCGGGGACAAGGTCGGCAGGAAGGAGATGCAGCATCCCGTACAGACACAGGGGGGTCAAGGTGGAGGCGGATATCGCCAGTATGCCGAAGACCGCCCAAATCTTGCCCAGGCAAGATGAGATGTAGTTCTTCACCCCTTTCTCCTTCCCTCCGTAGACGAATCTGCCCATCGCGTACCCGATGACGCACATCAAGAACCAAAGAAAGTTCCAGGCCGGGCTGCCGGTCTTGTTCCACAGGAAGAATACGGCGAGAGAGAAGACCAGCACCAGGATCCCCCACCCGATCATCGGAGTCCCGGCATTTTCCAGCATGTCTTTACGGCTCCTTTCCAGAGACGCGGTGATGATCGACAGACTCTCTTCCGGAGTCAGTTGTTTTTCAAGATTGTTTTCCATGACTTTAACATTGTTGATGGTGTTCTGAAAGGCCGGGCGAGCTCGCTCCCTTCCTTTCTTGAGGCAAATATAAATTAGTTTATACTATAAACCAAATTTTTCTAAGATTTTTTGCTTCCTGAGGCGGACGACCCCGTGGCTCATGGCTTCAAAACGGGAACCTGGAAACTAGAAAAAGGTGCGCGCACCGGGGAAGAAATAGGCCGAGAAGGAATAGGCGTACATGACCAAGGTGCCGAAGAGGTAACTCGCGACGTTGACCAGCAGGGTTCCGGAAAGGATCCGGCCCGGACGGTGCCGCTTGCGCAGCAGGAGAAGGTTCAGTACACATTCGATCAGGACGGAGAGGGCAAAGGCGGCCAGATAGAACAGCAGCAGAAAACGCCGCTGTTCCGGATCCGCCAAATTGATTTCATGACCGCTGACCCAGGGGAACCACACGGTCAGATACCAGCCGCCGTTCAGCACCATCGTGGTGACGATGCCCGTCAAGCCGCTGACAACATTGCTGATCAGGACGGTTCCCCAGACCGGTTTATCAAAAGGCTTCCTGACCAGGAACCTGGACATCAGCCAGCACTCCAGCGCGATGATCAGCAGCATGAACATCCACCCTTGCGGCAGGAACGCAAAGATGCCGAACGAAACGTCGAGCGGAGGAAGCATGTCACTTGAGCTCCAGGGTCCGGACGAAGTCGTCCGCACGGGCTTCCAGACGGGCGACAGGCTTCTCACCTTCGTAGTTGTACGCAACGGTGATGAGGGATCCCCGGTTCAACAGGTCGTATCGCACAACGATCTGCCCGTCCGCGTCCGGATCTTTCGCGACCAGTTTGCGGACACGGATGCTGCCCAGCTCCACGAATTCCGGCCCGGACAGGATGCGGTCGGCAAGTACGGAATCCCGCCCGGCGAAATAGTCCTGGAGGGCATCGACCACTCGGATGCTGTCGGCAAGACAATCGAGCGTCGCCTCCACATAGATCGAAGAAGCCGTGTCCGCAGCAAACCAGGAAGGCTGCGAATAGGTCGAATCGGTCTCTTCCCCCGCAAATGAAATCACTTCCTCATACCCGGCCGGAATCGTGAAGGTAAGGCCTGCAGGCTCGCAGGCGACGACCTGGGAATGGTCCACGGGAACGTAGTCGTAGCGGTGTGAGAACTTCCAGCCGCCGATGCCCAGTCCGGCCACGGCGAGGACGGCCAGCACGCCGCAGACAAGTCCCTTCCGGAATTTCCCGTCCGCACCCCGGGCCTTCATCTCGCGCAGATAATTCCAAAGACCCTTCAAGCCCTGGAAGCCACCGTACACCACGGCTCCGTAGGCGACCGTGTAGGTCCCGCCGGATTTGGCGAAGTAATACGTCAGATAGGTCACCAGCAGTCCCCCGATGCACCACAAGGCTCCGGCGATCATGTCCTTCCGGGCTTCTTTCAGGCGTTCGGCGCTTTGTTCGGCCGCCCATTCTTCCTCGGACGGCCCGGCAGTCTCCGGTCCGGGCTGCCTTTCCTCGTTTTCTTGTTCCATGTCCATGTCAAGTCTATGAAATGATTCCGGTGGTTTCCGGCGGACAAATGTACGAATATCTCCGGAGAAAGGCGCAACATTTTCAAGGAAGTTCACGATGTCCGCAATGCCGGCCCGCAGTTGAAGAAGGCCGCGCCAAGGGCGCAGCACCGGTCGGGAGAACGGACGCCCGAGGGGGCGTTTCGGTCTCCGTTTCCGCTTTGGAACAGAATTTGCCCTTATCGTATCGATTTTCAATTGATTTGGAAAAAGTACGATGAAGAGCAGCTTCATTTTATTTCTCTTCTTGGCCTTGACGGCCGTGGAACTCCGGGCGCAGGATGCGCCTGCGGCACGGCGGGAAACGGTCTGCCCCCAGCTGTACAATTTCAGTTTCGACCACTGGACCAAAGTCAAGAAAAAGTGGTGTCCCTACGCCGCCGACAGTCCTGCCGAGGACCGGATCTGGGACACGGCCAACCAGGCGCTCAGTCTGCTGGGCATCAACGGGGCGGAGCCGGAAGACGCGGTCGTGGCGGTCAAGGGGCCGGGCAAGCGCGCCGCAAAGCTGCACAGTGTCAAGGTCCTGTGGGCCTTCGCGGCCGGAGCGCTCTACACGGGCAGCTTCGTCCGGATCGTGGACTGGAGCGGGGCGGAAATCACCCAAGGCGCTCCCTTCACCGGGAGACCGAAGGCGCTGGAAGGCTGGTACTACTATATTCCCAAACCCATCAACCATGTCCGGGCCCCGTACAAGGCACTCAAGGGACAGATGGACTGCGGACAAATCGAAGTGCTGCTGACCGACTGGGACACCCCGTTCCATGCCGTCTCCAACGACAGCCGATACGTTGACGCGGAGAAGGATCCGCACATCATCGGATGCGGCTGCCTGCGGATCGACAAAGGAACCGACGGCTACGTGCATTTTTCGATGCCCGTCACCTACCGGAACGGACGGACCCCGAAATGGGTCGTGGTCACCCTGGCGTCCAGCCGATACGGCGCCTACTACACGGGCGGGGACGGGAGCACCCTCTACCTCGACGAATTTTCATTCAAATATTAAAACATAAACCTTTCTAGACATGAAAATACTTTTTGTCGTCAACAATTATTACATCAAAGGAAACGGTCTGGGCGCTTCGGCCCGCAGGACTGTGGGCTATCTGGCCGCGAACGGCCATGAAATCCGGGTGCTTTCCGCCGGGAATCCCTACCCCGACGGGCCGCAGCCCTATTACTGTCTAGAGGACTTCCGGCTCCCCTTCTTCAACGGCCTGGTCGTGTCGCAGGGATATTCCTTTGCCAAATCCGACGATGACATCATCCGCGAGGCGGTCCGGTGGGCGGATGTGGTCCACATCGAAGAACCTTTCTTCATCCAGATGCGGACCGCGCGCATCGCAAAGGAACTCGGCGTGCCCTGCACGGCGACATACCATCTGCATCCGGAGAACCTGACGGCTTCGATCAGGATGGAAGGCTGGAGCCTGCTGAACCTGGCGATGCTGCATTTCTGGCGGGACCGGGTGTTCGACCTGTGCTCGGACGTGCAGTGCCCGACCGAGAACGTACGGAAGCGTCTGGAAAAGAACCACTTCAAGGCGAAGCTGCATGACATCTCCAACGGCATCATCCCGGAAGAGGGCTATCATACGGAGCATCGGGAGGGAGAGCCCTACACGGTCGTCTGCATCGGTCGGCTGTCCCGGGAAAAAGACCAGTTCACGCTGCTGGAAGCCATGAAGCATTCCCGCTTCG
>CABTXO010000014.1 GCA_902488725.1 uncultured Bacteroidales bacterium | reverse complement strand
GTGGATGCTTTCGCCGCCGATGATGGCGGGAAGGGATTTCTTTGCCTGGATTTCACCGCTCCAGAGCTTGGCGGGGCTGACCATAGATCCCAGATAGAGACCGGCACCGGCGAGCGCCGTGTTCTTCAAAAAATTTCTTCTGTCCATTTTTATGCTCGATTATGGGTCGTGCGATACACTTCTGCAAAGATAAAAAACTTTCCGGAAATTTTTCGTTTTGTTTCGTTATTTTATGAAATATTTCGTTTCGTTTCGGTTTTGTGTGATGAAGTGCGTCCCCTGTACTGAATATCAAATTATTGACTATCTTAGTGGCATAATCAACCTTCTATCGGCGATGACCAGCATAGCAGAAAGACGAAAATACATCATTGACAACATCACGGCGAATGGATTCGTGAAAGTTTCCGACTTGGCGGAGGATCTGAACGTGACCCCCGCCACCATCCGGAAAGACCTGACCATCCTCGAAGGCCAGGGTCTGCTCTACCGGGCCTACGGAAGCGCCCTGCCCACTTCCGCCCAGGTGATGGACATCAACTTGAACACCAAGCGGCTGATTCACCTCAAGCAGAAGCAGCGGATCGCCCGCCGGGCGCAGGAACTCATCGGAGAGAATGACTCGATCATCCTGTCCGCCGGCTCCACAGTGGCCGTTTTCGCAGAAGTTCTGAAGCCCAAAGGACGCCTGTACGTGGTGACTTCCGCCGTCAACATCTCCATGTTGCTGGGGGACATGATCAACGTGACCGTCATGCAGCTCGGCGGCATCCTGTACGGCAATTCGCTTTGCGTCATCGGATTGGAGGCGATCCAGTCCCTGAGCAATGTGCATTGCGGGAAGGTCTTCTTCGGGGTGGACGGCGTGGATCCGGACCACGGGGTTACCTGTGCAACGCTGGAAGAGGCGAATCTGACGCATAAGATGATGGAAGTCTCGGGGACTTCCATCGTGCTGGCCGATTCTTCGAAGCTCGGTGTCAAAGGCTTCGGCCGGATCTGCGCGACGGAGGACGTCGACGTGCTGGTGACCGACAGCGGGATCTCCGATCAGATGAAGAAGAGCCTGGAGAGCAAGGGAGTCCGCGTGATCGTGGCCTGAGCCTGGAGCCGCAGACAAGAACAATATTCGCGAATATGAAAAAAATGCTTTTTCCGGCAGCCGCCGCCCTGGTCTGGGCGGCCTGCACCAATGGACCGAAGGACGGTTTCACCATTACCGGTACGGTGGAAGGCGCCGCCGACGGGGAGATCGTGTATCTGGAATCCATCGACGACATGTATGCAACGCGGCGGGATTCGGCTGTCGTGTCCAAAGGAACATTCTCGTTCCGGGGCAGACAGGATTCTGCCGCGCTCCATTACCTCTCCTGTCTCACGGACAGCAGCGCATTCAGCACGCCTTTCTTCCTGGAAAACGGGGCGATTGAGGTGTCGCTCCGGGACGGGGACGAATCGGTGACCGGCACCCCGGCCAACGACATCTACCAGGGAATCCGGTCGCAGATCTCCGCAGTCATGCGGGAGTCGAACGCGGTGTCCCGCCGCATGGAGGACTCCACCCTGACGGCGGAGCAGCGGGCACGCTACACGAAGATGCTGGACAGCCTGGATCTGCGCTACAACGAAATCCAGCGGGAAGGGATGCGGCAGAACATGGACAATCCGGTCGGCCTCTATCTGTTCGAGTTGGGTTTCTACGAGAACAGTCTGTCGGAGAACCTCGCCCTGTTTGACAAGATTCCCGCACGGTATCTGACGGATTCCACCCTGCTGGGCATCAAGGGCATGCTCGACCGCCAGAAGGCGACCGACGTGCAGGCCCCCTACAAGGACTTCGCGATGCAGACCCCTGACGGAAAGGAGGTCCGGCTGTCGGACTACGTCGGCAAGGGGAAATATGTCCTCGTGGATTTCTGGGCGAGCTGGTGTGGTCCCTGCCGCCAGGCGATGCCGGAGTTGAAGAAAGTATATTCCGAAAACAAGCAGCGGCTGGAGGTGGTCGGCGTGTCGTTCGACGACAGCGGACTGGCCTGGAAGGACGCCATCAAGGAACTCGGGCTGCCCTGGCCGCAGATGTCCGACCTGAAGGGCTGGAAGAGCGAAGCGGCGGGCCTCTACGGCATCAGCGCCATCCCGCACACGTTGCTCATCGACCTGCAGGGGACCATCGTCGCCCGCAACCTGGAACCTCGGGAAGTGGCCGCCAAACTCGCCGGGCTGCAGTAGGTGCGACCTGCATGACGGCGCAGAAAGATTCCCGGACATCTCGCTTGCAGATGACCGGGAATCTTCGTACTTTTAGAACATGAACATGCGCGCGTGCGAATGGACGGGCGTTGAAAGAAACAGACCTATGAAGTGGATTTACGAGACCGATCCTTGGCTGGAGCCGTTCAAGGATGCCGTCGATGCGCGGCACCGGCGGATTCTGGCGTTCCGGGACAAACTGACGGGAGAAGAGGGGACCACCCGGGGCGGGAGCCTTTCCGAACACATCAACAACCACCTGTACTACGGTCTGCACAAGGAGGCGGACGGAAACTGGGTGCTCCGCGAATGGGCGCCCAACGCCAACCGCATCTACCTGATCGGGGAGTGCAACAACTGGAAGCGGACGGCGGCTTATTCCTTCTGTCCCGTCGGGGGCGGCAACTGGGAACTCCGCCTGGACAAGTTCTTCCTCTCCCACGGCCAGCAGTACAAACTCTTCATCGAGTGGCCCGGCGGGGGCGGGGAGCGGATTCCCGCCTACTGCACCCGGCTGGTGCAAGATCCGGTCACGAAAGTCTTCTGCGCCCAGGTCTGGGACCCCGCGGAGGCATATTCCTGGAAACATCCCTGGACGGGCGACGGCACTCCGGCCGGGAAGCGCCTCGCCCGGCCCCACCCCTTCATCTACGAGTGCCACGTCGGCATGAGCTCCGAGGAGCGGAAGGTCGCCACCTTCGACGAATTCCGGGAGAACGTGCTGCCGCGCGTGAAGCGCATCGGCTACGACACCCTGCAGATCATGGCCCTGCAGGAGCATCCCTACTACGGATCCTTCGGCTACCAGGTCTCGAACTTCTTCGCCCTGAGCTCCCGTTTCGGGACCCCCGAGGAATTCAAACGTCTGGTGGATGAGGCCCATGGAATGGGGATCGCGGTGGTGATGGACATCGTCCACTCGCACAGCGTGGACAACGAGAACGAAGGCCTGAGCCGCTTCGACGGCCGGGACGACCTGTACTTCTATCCCGGGCCGCAGGGACACCATCCTGCCTGGGGATCCCGCTGCTTCGACTACGGCAAGGACGAGGTCGTGCGCTTCCTGCTCAGCAACTGCAAGTTCTGGCTGGAGGAGTACCATCTGGACGGCTTCCGCTTCGACGGAGTGACGAGCATGCTCTACTGGAACCACGGGCTCGGGACGGACTTCAACGGCTACGACGTCTACTTCAATGCGGGCGTGGACGAGAATGCCGTGACCTACCTCGCGCTGGCGAACCGCCTCGTCAAGGAGGTGGATCCGCACGCCATCACGATTGCCGAGGATGTCAGCGGCATGGCCGGTCTGGCCGCTCCGTTCGCCAAGGGCGGCGTGGGTTTCGACTTCCGGATGGCGATGGGCATCGCGGACCACTGGATCAAATGGATCAAGGAAAAGAGCGACGAGCAGTGGAGCCCGGGCGAGATGTGGTATGAACTCACCAACAAGCGGGCGGACGAGAAGACGATCAGCTACGCGGAGTGCCACGACCAGGCCCTGGTCGGGGACAAGACCCTCATCTTCCGCCTGATGGACAAGGAGATGTACTTCTCCATGAACAAGGATTCCGCGAATATGGTCGTGGACCGCGGCATCGCCCTCCACAAGCTGATCCGGCTGGCGACCCTCGCCACGGCAGGGGACGGCTACCTCAACTTCATGGGCAATGAGTTCGGCCATCCCGAGTGGATTGATTTTCCGCGCGAAGGCAATGGCTGGAGCTACGAGCATGCCCGGCGCCAATGGTCCCTCGCGGAGCCGGACTACCTCCGCTACCGCTACCTGCAGAACTTCGACGCCGCAATGGTGCATCTTGCGAAACGGGAGGGAATCTACACGCACAGGCCCGAACTGCTGCGGGCGGACGAAGAGAAGAAAATCTTGATATTCATTCGCAAAAACTGTATCTTTGCTTTGAATTTCAACCCCGCCGGATCCTACTCCGATTACGGTTTTCCGGCACCCTCCGGGGAGTACGTCAAAGTGTTGGATTCGGACGACAGGAAGTTCGACGGCTTCTCCAGGCTGGAAGAGGACGGACATCACGGCACGCAGGAGGGGATCTTGCGCCTGTACCTCCCCAGCCGGTGCGCACTCGTATTGAAAAAAATGTAGAAATAAACAGATTCGGAGATGGCATTCCTGAAATTCAACAAGCCTGAGCTGGTGAACCTTTCCTATTCCTTGAAGCGGGAGATTATCTGCGCCAACAAGACCGGAGCGTATTGCAACACCTCCATCGTGACCTGCAACACGCGGCGCTATCACGGGCTGCTGTCGGTCCCCGTGGACGCGTTCGGCGGACGGAACCACCTGCTGCTTTCTTCCCTGGATGAAAGCCTCATCATGAACGGTCGGCAGTTCAACCTGGGCATCCACTGCTACGACGAGATCTACGAGCCGCGCGGCCATAAGTACATCGTTGATTTCGAGGCCGATCCGATTCCGCGCATCACCTGCCGCGTCGGCGAAATCCTCTTCGTCAAAAGCATCCTGCTGGTGCCGGATTCGGACCAGGTGCTGATCAAATACGAAATCGCGGAGGCACCTTCGAAGGTGAAGCTGGTCCTCCGGCCCTTCCTGGCGTTCCGCGACGTGCACGCCCTGACGCAGGAGAACCCCGAGGCCCGTACGGAAGGCTGGGAAATCCCGAACGGGATGGCCTTCTGCCTCTACGACCGCTTCCCGGAACTGAATATGCAGTTCAACACCAAGGAGGTGATCTTCTGCCCCGATCCCTGCTGGTACAAGGGAATCACCTACTCGGACGAGTCCCGGCGCGGCTACGCCTGCAAGGAGGACCTCTTCGTGCCCGGGCATTTCGGCGCGGATCTCTTTCCCGGGGATTCGATCGTGTTCTCCGGCAGCGTGGAAGAAGTGCTGCCGGGCCAGCTGAAGCGCAAGTTCAACTCCACCGTCCGGAAGATGGGCGTCATCACCGACAGCCACGACCAGCTCCTCCACTGGGCGGACGTGCTGGTCCAGGAGCGCAACCACCGCAAACAGATCACGGCCGGCTTCTCCTGGCTTTCGACAGGTCTGCTGCGCGAGACCCTGCTCTCCCTTCCGGGGCTGACCCTCTATGCGACCGGAAACAAAGCCGAGTTCGAAGAAATTCTGGACAATCTCATCGAAGACAACCAGGAGCGGCTCTACCGGCGCACGACGCAGGTGGAATCTCCGCTGCTGATCTCCGTGGTCCTGCAGCAGTACATCGCCTTCGGCGCCGACCCGAAGCAGGTCTGGAAGAAGTATGGGAAGGTGATCAAGGGCGTGCTGGAAAGCTATCTTCCGGGGCGGCGCAAGGAGGTCGCCATGCAGCCGGACGGACTGCTCTGGGCGCAGGCGAGCGGTTGGGCGCTCTCCTGGATGAACGCCTACATCGACGGACATCCGGTCACGGAACGGGCCGGCTATCAGGTGGAGACGAATGCCGTCTGGTACGACTCCATCTGTTTCGCCCTCGACATGGAATCCCGCTTCGGGGAGAAGGCCTCCGGCTTCGTCGAGCAATGGTCCCGCATCCGGGATCTGGTGCTGGAAAATTACCGGAAGACCTTCTGGAATGAAGAAAAAGGCTATCTGGCCGACTATGTGGACAATGCCGGGCAGCATTTGGAAGTGCGTCCGAACATGATGTTCGCCCTGCTGGGCAACTACCGTCCCGTGGACGACGAGATCGCCCGGTCGGTGCTCCGCGTGGTCGAGAACGAACTGGTCACGAGCCGCGGCATCCGGACCCTGTCCCCCCGCCATCCGGACTACAAAGGCGTGTACGAGGGGAGCCAGCATGACCGGGACCTGGCCTATCACAACGGGAGCACGCGGCCCTGGCTGCTCGCGCCCTATGCCGACATCCACTTCCGGTTCAACGGTTCTGCCTTCCTGAAGAAGGCCGAATGGCTGATGGAAGGTTTCTACGAGGATCTGAACAAGCACGGAGTAGGGGCATTCTCGGAGCTCTACGACGGTGATCCGCCCCATGAACCGCACGGTGCCGTCGCTTCGGCGTTGAGCACCGCCGTGCTGCTGCATGTCGATTATCTGATTAATCAAATGAGGAGGGAAGCCCGATGAAAGTCTTGATGTTCGGTTGGGAGTTTCCTCCCCACATCGCCGGCGGTCTGGGAACAGCCTGCTACGGCATTGTCAAAGGATTGGCCTGCAACGGGGTGCAGACGCTGTTCGTGATGCCTTCCGCCTCCGGCGACGAGGATCGGAGCGCTGCCACGATCATCAGCGCCAGCGATGTCGCGGTGCAGCATGTCAGCGCGAGCGTGGACGACTTCGTGGACAAGGTCAAACTGCTCCGCGTCCAGTCCAGCCTGATTCCCTACACGGATCCTGAGGAGTACAGGCAGATGGCCGAAAACGAGACCCGGCGGCAGGAACTCGCCTTCTCGAAGCAGATCGGCGAAAAATTCAAGTTCTCCGGCCGATACGGACCGAATCTGCTGGAAGAGGTCGCCCGCTATGCCATGGTGGGCGGGACCATCGCGCGGGAGCATCAAGACGAATTCGATGTGATCCACGCCCATGACTGGCTGACCTACATGGCCGGCATCGCGGCCAAGGAATTGACCGGGAAGCCGCTCGTCGTGCACGTGCATGCCACCTCCTTCGACCGCGGTACCCTCGAACAGATCGACAGCCGTGTCTACGACATCGAACGCAGGGGCATGGAGGCCGCCGACCGGGTGGTGGCGGTGAGCGATTTCACCCGGAACATCGTCGTCAACCGCTACGGCATTCCGCCGGGAAAGGTGGTGACCGTCCACAACGCCGTGGATTTCAGCGGCCGCGAAAACTTCGAGGTGGAGCGCGGGGTGCGCGACAAAGTCGTGACCTTCCTCGGTCGCATCACCTTCCAGAAGGGTCCTGAATATTTCATCGAGGCCGCCGCGAAAGTCCTGAAGCGGACCGAGCACGTCCGTTTCGTGATGGCCGGCAGCGGGGACATGATGAACCGCTGCATCCGGCAGGTGGCCCGCCTGGGCATCTCGGACCGCTTCCATTTCACCGGTTTCCTGCGCGGAGCGGATGTCCAGAAGATGTTCGCCCTTTCGGACGTGTACATCATGCCTTCGGTCTCGGAGCCCTTCGGCATCTCTCCGCTGGAGGCGATGCGTTCGAACGTGCCGGCGATCATTTCCCACCAGTCCGGCGCCTCCGAGGTGCTGAAATATGCCTTCAAGGTGGACTTCTGGGATGTGGATGCAATGGCAGACGACATCTACGCCCTCCTGAACTACCCGGCTCTGGCCCGGTTCTCCGCCGAAAACGGCTACGAAGAGGTGAACCGGCTGAAATGGAACAATGCAGCCGCGAAGCTGAAAAGCATATACGAATCCGTCATCAACGAAAAATAGGTCAGCGTCATGAAAAAGAGCATCTGTCTGTATTTCCAAGTCCACCAGCCGAACCGGCTGAGATTGTATCGATTCTTCGACATCGGCAAAGATTCTCATTACTACGATGATTTCGCGGACAGGACGATCCTCAGGCGGATCGCCCAGCATTGCTATCTGCCCATGAACGAGCTGCTGCTGAACTGCATCGAACGCAACAAGGGCGAATTCAAGGTGGCGTTCTCGATCTCCGGGACCGCCTTGGAGCAGTTCGACCGCTACACGCCGGAAGTCATCGACAGCTTCCGCAAGCTGGCTGCGACCGGGTCGGTGGAATTCCTCTGCGAGACCTACTATCACTCGCTGGCCTCCCTCGTGAACGAGGCGGAGTTCAAGCATCAGGTGACCAAGCACGCAAAGGCGGTGGAACAGTATTTCGGTGTGCAGCCGACGGCTTTCCGCAACACGGAACTGATCTATTCCGACGCCATCGGGCGTCAGGTCTACGACATGGGCTTCAAGGTGATGCTGGCAGAGGGCGCCCGGCATATTCTCGGATGGAAGAGCCCGGACTACCTTTACTGCGACGACGTGCAGCCCAAGTTGAAGCTGCTGCTGCGGAACTATTCCCTGAGCGACGACATCGCCTTCCGCTTTTCCGACAAGGGTTGGAAGGACTGGCCGCTGACGGGTGAGAAATATCTTTCCTGGCTGAAGGCGTCCGACGGGGATGTCATCAACCTGTTCATGGACTACGAGACTTTCGGGGAGCATCAGCGCGCGGCATCCGGAATCTTCGATTTCATGCACTATCTGCCGGAGGTGATCCTGAAGGACGGTTCCTTCGAATTCCTGACCCCGTCGCAGGCCGCCAAGAAGCACAAGGCCATCGCACCGCTGGAAGTTCCGGACGCCACTTCATGGGCGGACGAGGAACGGGATGTGTCCGCCTGGCTCGGGAACGAGCTGCAGCAGGATGCATTCAACAAGCTCTACGGCCAGACGGAGCGGCTGTCCCTGGTGGACGACCCGGTCCTCTGGTCCGATTTCGGGCGTCTGCAGGAGAGCGACCATTTTTACTACATGAGCACGAAGTTCTTCTCCGACGGAGACGTGCACAAATATTTCAATCCTTACAACACCCCCTACGAAGCATTCATCAATTACATGAATGTGCTGAGCGACTTCATCATCCGGATTGATGATGCGGTCGCCGTCTCGCCTTCCCGCAAAGCGACGGCCTCGAAGCCGGAAGAGCCGCGGGTGCCTGCGCGGAAGACCGCGCGGAAGCCGGCCGTCAAGGCCGGAGCCGGGAAGCCTTCAAAAATCAAGAAAAAATAAATGACGAAAAATCTTATCAATCCGGACTACTTGTTCGAAGTCAGCTGGGAAGTCTGCAACAAAATCGGCGGTATCTACACCGTGATCGCGACCAAATCCCTGTATTTGAAGTCCCAACTGCACAAGCATCACATCCTGATCGGTCCGGATGTCTGGATGGACACGGAGAGCAACCCCGATTTCATCGAAGATGACCATCTCTACAGCCAGTGGCGTGCCCAGGCGGCTTCGGAAGGGATCAGCTTGCGGATCGGAAAATGGAACGTACCCGGCAATCCGATCGCCATCCTGGTGAACTTCAAGCAATACCTGACGCGTCAGAACGAGATCCTGACGGAACTGTGGATGGAGCATGGCGTGGATTCGCTCACCGGCAACTGGGACTACAAGGAGAACGTCCTGTTCGGGTACGCTGCCGGCCGTGCGATCGAAAGTTTCTACCGGTTCAACCTGATGGCCTCCGACAAGGTCGTGGCCCAGTTCCATGAATGGCAGGCCGGTGCGGGTCTGCTCTATCTGGAGAAGACGAAACTCCCGATCGCCACGGTGCTGACCACCCATGCGACGGTGATCGGCCGCTGCCTTGCCGGCAACAACCTGCCGCTTTATGATTCGATGGACGCCTACGACGGAGACGAGAAGGCCCGGCAGTTCGGCGTGGTCGCCCGGCACTCCATCGAGAAAATCTCCGCACGGGAGGCCGATGCCTTCACGACCGTCAGCGAAATCACGGCCCGGGAGTGCGCCCATTTCCTGAACCGGGAAGTCAGCGTCGTGACCCCCAACGGCTTCGAGGACAGCTTCACTCCCGCTTCCGATGCCGAATATGCAGAGAAGCGCCATGCGGCGCGGCAAAGACTGCAGGAAGTGGGCTCCGCCATGTCCGGCGAAGCAGTGCCGAAGGATGCCATCCTGATCGGCATCGGCGGCCGGTACGAGTACCGCAACAAGGGCATCGACGTGTTCATCGATGCACTCGCACGGCTGGAGAAGGAGGACCTGCAGGGACGCTCCGTCCAGGCCTTCATCTTCATCCCTTCCGGCCACAACGGCGCCGACAAGGAACTGGTCGCCAAGCTCGAAGGCAGACACACCGCCTACACGACGCAGGTCTCCCATGTCCTGATGGACAAGGAATATGATGTCGTGACCCGCCGCTTCCGTGAGCTCGGCCTCGTGAATGCGCCTGGCAGCCACGTGAAGGTCTATTTCGTCCCCTCGTACCTGAACGGGACGGACGGGGTTTTCAACATGACCTACTACGACCTGCTGGTCGGACTGGACCTGACCCTCTTCCCTTCCTACTACGAACCTTGGGGCTACACTCCGCTGGAAAGCCTCGCTTTCCGGGTTCCGACCCTCACGACCAGCCTCTCGGGCTTCGGCCTGTGGGTCCGGTCCCATTACCCGAAAGACCATCCCGGCATCGCCATCATCCCGCGCAACGACTCCGACTACTCCGAAGTCGTGGACGGGGTCGTAAAGCGGATGCAGGAGATCGCCGCCCTCGATGACGAGGGATGGAAAGCCTACAGCGACAATGCCCGGGACGTATCCAGGATCGCACTGTGGGAGAATCAGATTCAGTACTACAAGGAAGCCTACTCCATGGCCCTTGAAACCGTGATCGCATCCAAGGGCGCCTTCCCGGATGAAACAAAAGAAGATAAATCTATGGAATTCAATAAGATAGAAATCAATGATCCCTCCTGGAAGAGCGTGATGGTGACCCGTCGGCTTCCGGAAGCTCTGTCCGGGCTGGAAACCCTTTCCAAGAACCTGTGGTGGTGCTGGAACGAATCCGCCAAGGAACTGTTCCGGTCGATCGACAAGGACATCTGGTACGACACGAACCACAATCCGATGGCCCTGCTGGACTCCGTGAGCATGAAGCGGTTCAACGAACTGGCCCGGGATGAGAAGTTCCTGGGGCGGATGCAGGCCGTGCTGGATGAATTCAACGGCTACATGGCCCTGAAAGCCGAGCGCCAGGAGCCGCAGGTGGCCTATTTCTGCATGGAATACGGGCTGGATTCCTCCCTGAAGATCTACTCGGGCGGACTGGGCATCCTGGCCGGTGACTACCTCAAGGAGACCAGCGACATGAACGTGAACCTGGTGGCGGTCGGCCTGCTGTATCGCTACGGCTACTTCACCCAGGTGCTCACCGGGCAGGGGGAACAGGTCGCCCGCTACGACGCGCAGGACTTCCTGCGGATCCCCGCCCAGCCCGTCATGGGCGAGAGGGGCAACTGGCTCACCACGAGCGTGGCCTTCCCGGGGCGCAACATCACGGCCCGCATCTGGAAGGTGGCGGTCGGCCGGACCGACCTCTATCTGCTCGACACGGACTATGAGGCCAACATCCCCGAAGACCGGCAGGTGACCTACTACCTCTACGGGGGAGACTGGGAGAACCGGCTGAAGCAGGAACTGCTGCTGGGTCTGGGCGGCATCCGCGCCCTGCGGACCCTCGGCATCCGGCCGCAGGTCTACCACTGCAACGAGGGACACGCCGCATTCACGGGGCTGGAGCGCCTGCGGGAGTACATCCAGGAGGACAACCTGGACTTCGGCGAAGCCCTGGAAGTCGTCCGTGCCTCCTCTCTGTTCACGACCCATACGCCTGTTCCGGCCGGTCACGATGCCTTCGACGAGGAATTGCTCCGGAAGTACATCGGCCACTACCCGCCGCGCCTGAAGGTGGACTGGGAGACCCTGATGGGGCTCGGCAAGGTGAACGGTGCGGATGTCAACGAGAAGTTCTCGATGAGCATCCTGGCCGCCAACATTTCGCAGAACGTGAACGGCGTGTCCATGCTGCACGGGGACGTGAGCAAGGAAATATTCAGCAACATGTACCCGGGCTACCTGCCCGAGGAACTGTTCATCAGCTATGTTACGAACGGTGTCCACTATCCGACCTGGACAGCTGCGGAATGGAAGGCCGTCCACGCCAAGGCGTTCGGGCCGGCCTTCGCCACCCACCACTACGACAAACGTTGCTTCGAAGGCATCTACCAAGTCCCCGACGATGAGATCTGGTCCGTCCGAAAGGCGCTGAAAGCGAGACTGATCCGCATCGTGAAGGAACGGATCTCCAACCCCGCTCTCTGCAACCATTATTCGCCGAGCGAGATCGTGACCATCAAGCACAACCTGCGCGACGATGTCCTGACCATCGGCTTTGCGCGCCGCTTCGCGACCTACAAACGGGCGACCCTGCTGTTCAGCGATCTGGACCGGCTGGACACCCTGGTGAACAACCCGAGGCGCCCCGTCCAGTTCTTCTTCGCCGGCAAGGCCCATCCTGCCGACAAGGCCGGACAGGATCTCATCAAGCAGATCATCGAGGTCTCGAAGCAGGAGCGCTTCATCGGCAGGATCGTGTTCGTGCCCGGCTACGACATCGCGCTCGCGAAGCGACTGGTCCAGGGCGTGGACGTGTGGATGAACAACCCGACCCGCCCCCTGGAAGCTTCCGGAACCTCCGGGGAGAAGGCTTCCATGAACGGTGTCATGCACTTCTCGGTGCTGGACGGCTGGTGGGTGGAAGGCTACCGGGAAGGAGCCGGCTGGTACCTGCCCCAGGAACGTACCTACGATGACCAGGGCTACCAGAACGAACTCGACGCGGCGACGATCTACACGATCATCGAGAACGAAATCGCTCCGGCCTACTACGATGTGGACAAGCGGACCCGACTGTCCGCCACCTGGATCGAGTACATCAAGAACACCGTCGCCCGGGTCGCCTGCAACTTCACGACCAACCGGATGCTGACGGACTACTGCACTCAGTACTACATTCCGCAGGCCAGGCGCGCCGGAGAACTCATTTCCGACGATTACCGGCTCGCACGGCAGATCGCACTCTGGAAGAACCGTGTCCGCAGGGCCTGGAAGAGCATCGAGGTGGTGTCCCGGACCAACCCGGATGCGTCCTACGTGCTCTCCCCGAAGAACGACCTTGACGTGGAAGTCGTGCTGAATCTGGGCGACCTCACCCCGGACGACATCGGTCTGGAGATGCTCTTCGCAACCTCCGACCGGAAGCGCCAGCTGCATATTCAGGACAAATGCGAATTCAAGTTGGTTGAATTCAACGACGGGATCGCGAAGTACCAGGCCTCCATTCTTCCGGAACGTTCCGGGATGTACCAGGTGGCGACGCGCATGTACGCCAAGCACCCGCTGCTGCCCCACCGGCAGGATTTCGGACTCGTGAAATGGTTATAGCGACCGGATTTTTCGACGGTGTCCACAGGGGACACCGGCTCGTGATCGAGCAGCTCGTTTCAGCGGCAAAGGTCCGGGGCGAACAGAGCATGGTCATCACCTTCCGGCCCCATCCCCGCAACGTGCTGCAGAGCGACGCGCGGGACCTCCGTCTGCTGACGTCGCTGGAGGAGAAAAAAACTCTCCTCCGCGGACTCGGCGTGGATCGGATCGAAGTGCTGTCCTTCACCAAGGAATTCAGCCGGTTGTCGACGGAAGCCTATTTGCGGGACTATGTGATGGGCCGTTTCGGCGGCCGTGCCATCCTGATCGGCTACGACAACCGGATGGGCGGCGACCTGCTGACCCCGGCCGAGAACGAGCCCCGGGCCCGCGGGCGGGGG
>CABTXO010000013.1 GCA_902488725.1 uncultured Bacteroidales bacterium | reverse complement strand
TGATGATCGGCGACGGCATGGGCCTGTCGCACGTCAATGCGGCCTTGTTCGCCAACGGGGGAGCGCTGACGATGACCAACCTGCGGGTGTCCGGCCTGGTGCGCACCCAGTCCGGCTCCAGCTTCATCACCGATTCGGGCGCGTCGGCTACGGCCTACGCCACCGGCACGAGCACGCACAACAACGCGATCGGAGTGGACATGCAGAATCATCCGCTGAAGAATATGACGGAAGTGGCGTCCTCGCATGGCTATGCGACCGGCGTCTTGACGACGGATCTGATGTCCGGCGCTACTCCGTCGGCATTTTTTGCCCACCAAAAAGATCGCAAAAATACGCGTGGACTGTGGAACGACCTGGCCGGCAGCCACCTCAATTTCTTTTCCGGAGGCAGCCGGGAGACGCTGGACTCCATTCCGGTCGAGATCAGCGGCAGGATCCGCGCTGCCTTCGAGGTGGTCCATACCCGCGGCGCCTACCCCCGCTCCGGCAAGCTGGGCTACCTGCCGCCCCAGGCGGAATGCGGCTCGATCGACAATCCGGCACGGAAGGGCTTCCTGCCCGCCACGACCCGTTACGCCATGGACTATCTGGACGCGGTCTCCAAAAAAGGCTTTTTCCTGATGGTGGAAGGCGCGCGGATCGACAAGACCAGCCATAAGAATGATTTTCCTGCCACGGTGAAGGAGGTGCTGGACTTCGACCAGGCGGTCGAGGCGGCGATCCGCTTCGCTGAGGCCGACGGTCACACCCTGGTGATCATTACCGCCGACCATGAAACCGGGGCGATGTCCGTCTTGGCCGGGAATCCCGCGAAGCAGCAGGTGAAGGGCGCATTCGCCTCCGTCGGCCACAGTCCGGTCACCGTCCCCCTCTTCGCCTACGGTCCCGGCTCCTGCTGGTTCTCCGGGATCCACACCAATGCCCAGATCGGGCGCAAGCTCATGGAGATCCTTTCGAAATAGACTGGACATTCCACGAATATGATGCAAGCAACGGAAAAGCACAACGAGCGGGCCACCTGAATCCCAAGGCCAGCCTCATCACGGGCACCGTCTGCGGCTGCCGGATCGAGGACCTGGAGAATCCGCCGGCCCGCCACGCCCGCTACAGGGACAAACTCATCGGCGAGCTTGCCCACGGCGAACCGATGGCGGTGAACAGCGCATCTGAATACTTCGCCCCGAGGCCCTTTTGAATAGGGTCCCCATCAGCGTGCCGACCACGATGCAGCCGGCATTGGCGATGGTTCCGATCATTGTAGTTGCAAAAGATGACGGAAATCAGAAATCCTGAAAAATCCGTATCTTTGAACAATTTGCAAAACCAGGAATCACACAGAGAGCAGATGTCGGAGGCACGGTACCGGAACATGACGGAATCGCCCGTGGGGCATCTCGTCGTCACCCTCGGCATCCCGTCGATCATCAGCATGCTGATGACGAACCTCTACAACCTGGCTGACGCCACCTTCGTGGGCCGGCTGGACACCTCCGCCTCCGGGGCGATCGGCATCGTGTTCAGCTACATGGTCTTCCTCCAGGCCGTCGGATTCATGTTCGGGCAGGGCTCCGGCAGCAAGATCTCCCGCTCGCTGGGGGAGCGGGATCCCGGCCACGCCACGCGGATCGCGAGCACTGGATTTCTCTCCGCCGTCGGTTTCGGTCTGCTGTTCGGAGCCGGCAGCCTCCTGTTCCTGGACCCGCTGCTCCGCTTCCTCGGCAGCACGGAGACCATCCTGCCCTACGCCCGGGACTATATCCGTTTCATCGCCGCCGGCGCCCCCTTCATCGTCGGCAGCTTCGTGCTGAACAACATCCTGCGCTACGAAGGACTTGCCCGGAAGGCCATGGCCGGCCTCGTGACCGGCGCCGTCCTGAACATCTTCCTGGATCCGCTCTTCATCTTTGTCCTGAAGATGGGAACAGCCGGTGCGGGCCTCGCCACGGCCCTGTCCCAGCTGGCGAGCTTCTGCATCCTGCTGAGCATCTTCCTGCGGGGGAAGACTCAGAGCCGCATCCTGCTGCGCAGCGGCATGTTCCGCTTCCGGGAGCTGGCGGACATCGTGAGCGTGGGCATCCCGAGCCTCATCCGGCACGCCTTCAACGGGGTCGGCGCGATCTTCCTGAACCACACGGCGGCGCTCTACGGCGATGCTGCCGTGGCCGCCATGGCCATCGTCGGACGGGTCATCCATTTCACCTTCGCCATCGGCATCGGGTTGGGACAGGGCTACCAGCCGGTCGCCGGCTTCAACTACGGCGCTCGGAAATGGTCCCGACTCCGCGCCGCCTACCGTTTCACGCTTTCTGTCTCCCTTGCGGTGATGTTCGTGTGCTGCACGGGGCTGCTGCTGGCCGCCGAGCCCCTGATCCGCTTCTTCCGAGACGACCCGGCCGTCACGGCTGTCGGAACGCCGGCGCTTCGGTTCGCCGCCCTCGCCTTGATGACGCAGCCCGTGGCCGTGCTTACGAACATGACCTTCCAGTCGACGGGGAAGTCCCTGGAAGCCTCCTTCCTTGCCATGCTGCGCTCCGGCCTCTACTTCGTGCCGGTCCTCCTGCTGTTTGAACAGGCTTTCGGCATCCGCGGTGTCGAGCTGG
Source organism: uncultured Bacteroidales bacterium (assembly GCA_902488725.1). GTDB lineage: Bacteria > Bacteroidota > Bacteroidia > Bacteroidales > UBA932 > Cryptobacteroides. The sequence continues at coordinate 11,248 of CABTXO010000013.1, read as the reverse complement.
CACAGCCCGTGGCGGACGTGCTTTCCATGCTCACCTCGATCCCTTTCATCCTGATCTTCTTCCACCGGCTCGGTCGTCAGAATAAAATCATCACTCACTGAATATGAAAACGTTACGTTTGACCACTCTCTTGTCGGGGCTGCTTCTCGGCCTCTTGGCGTCCGCCGCCCCCGTATGGCACGATCCATTGACGGAAAAGCCGCTCGGCCCTTCCGGCCATTGCTGGACCCTTGACCGCGGCAACCTCGATTTCGTCACCAACGCCCCGGAGATCACCGTCCGCTACCAGACCGCCTCCCGCCGGATTCCCGCCGGTGCCACCGCCCTGGCCGCCTATGGGCTGGACCTCTTCGACATCGACAACGACGGAAACTTCCACCTGCTGGAAGGCCTCGGCAACTTCGGCCGGACGGAAGGAGACACCCTCACGTTCCGGTTCCGGGTCGATTACGGCCGCGCCGCCCGTTTCGGGAATGAATTCCGGCTCTGTCTTCCCCTCTACAACACCGTGACCTGGCTGGAAGTCGGGGTGCCGGCGGAATATTCCTTCTCCTTTGAACCGGTTCCGCTGGAGCGGCCGGTCGTCCTCCGGCATATTCCGGAAGAACCCGTCTCCCGGCCCTCCGAAGGCATCCGGAACGTGGTGCAGCGTGCGGTCGATCTGCCCGTGCTGACGGCGGCCGGAAAGGGACATGCCGCCCTGCGTCTCTGCGCCCGCCGCGCGGATGCCGCCCGGCTGGTGTCCCGGATCCGCCGCATGCAGCAGCTGCCCGCGCAACTGTCCGACGCGATGCGGCCGGTCCGCCAGCGCCGCGACATCGCCTCCTACGAATGGTCGGAACGCCATGCGCAGGTGCTCTGGCGCAACCGGGTGACGCATCCCGATCCGGACATCGTGCTGATCGGCAATTCCATCACCCACTACTGGTCCGGCGAACCGTACGACAAGCGGCATGCGGGTGCCGATTCCTGGGAGACCCTTTTCCGCGGCCACAATGTCCTCAATCTCGGCTGCGGCTGGGATCGCATCGGGAACATGGTCTGGCGGATGAGCCATGGGGAACTGGACGGCTATTCCGCCCGGCATATTTTCGTCATGGCGGGCACGAACGACATCGGCCTCCGTTCCGAGGAAGACATCGCGGAAGGGGTCGCCGGCCTTGTCCGGTACATCCGGACCCTGCAGCCGGAAGCCCGGATCCACGTGGTGAAGATCTATCCCAGACGGGGAGAGGCCCTGCAGAAGGTCGCACGAGTGAACCGGCTCCTTGAACAGAAGCTGGTCGGGACGCTGACCGACTACGACATCGTCGATGTGTGGCCGGTCCTGCTGAAGGCGGACGGATCCTTCGACGAATCCGTGTTCTCGGACGGCATCCATCCGAACGCTGAAGGCTACCGTCGCATCGCCCGGGTCTACGCACCCTACTTGGGTGCGTGAGCGGATCCTTCGTCGTTGACCAGCCGGCGGATCGGTTTGAAGTCGCCGAAGAAGCGGGCTGCGATGACGCGGACGATGGTGTAGGAGGGGATGGCGACCAGCATGCCCCAGATCCCCCCGACGTTCCCGGCGACGAGGAGGACGATGAAGATTTCCAGCGGGCTGGACTTGATGCTGGTCGAGTAGATCAAGGGCTGGAAGAGAAAGTTGTCGATGAGCTGGGTCACGAAGAACACCGCAAGCAGGCTCATGGACGCGATCCAGAAGTTGGGATAGACGCCGATCACGGCGGCGCCGCTGTACTTCAGCACCAGGCCGAGGACCAGGCCGATGGCGCCCCCGATCCAGGGCCCCACGTAGGGGATGACATTCAGCAGGCCGGCCATGAAGGCGATGCCGATCGCGGCCGAGAATCCCAGACGGGCGATCAGCCAGAGCCCCAGGAAGTTCAGCAGCGCGACTCCCAGCACTTCGGTGAGCAAGCCCACGAAATAGCGGGACAGCAGGTGCTCGATGTCCCCGATCGCCCGGATGGCTTCCCCTTCCACATGGTCGGGCACGACGGAGCCGACCATCCGGCGGAACAATCCCTCTTCCTTGATGAAGAAGAAGGAAATGAAGACCACCGAGAAGAGGCCGACTCCGAAAGCACTGACGGCGGAGGCCACGGAACCGACCACGCTGGTGATGGACGTCGAGACTTTCGCAAGGTCAAAGGCATCCTTGATCCATTGCACCACGGCTTCCTGGATCTTGAAATCCGGGTCAAGTGTCGGGACAACCCCGGTCAGCCACCGGTTGAACCGGTCGAAGACGACATTGATCTCGCCCCCGCCGACCGAGGCGGTCTGGAGGTTGTCGGAGATGTTCTGGACGATGCCGTAAATCACCGGAATGATCTGGGTGAGGATTCCGAAGAAAATCACTAGAATCAGGAGCAGCGTCAGGATGGCCGACAGCCAGTCCGGCAGCCCCCGGCCTTTGATCCGGATTTTCCGGAGCCCGTTCCGGACCGGCCGGCCGATGAGGGCCACGACCGCGGCCAGAATGATGTACACCAGCACGCTTCTGAAATACCAGCAGATTGCCAGAATTCCGGCGGTCGCTACCGCATACATCGTGTACCGGGCCAGTTTGTCTACACTTCTCTCGTGGTTCATCCTCTTTGCGTTTTTGTTTCGACTTTTCCGCCGTTCTTGCGGGTTGGTAAAGATAAGAAAAAAACGCGAAATGGATGTTTACGCAGAAGTGCCCGGGGAAAGGCTGTGGAACTATTTCAGCCCGGCGAACGTGCCTTTGATGGTGAAGGGCTTGAGGTAGCTGTCTCCGGCATAGTTGACCTTGCCCAGCGCATCACCGTCGTAAAGGACGGTCCGGATCAGCATTTTTTTGCCCAGCGGATCGATCAGTTCATTCGAATTGTTGTAGCCGTAGCCCTTGCTGTGGTACACCATGAAGGTGACCTCCCCTTCAGGACTGTGCAGGAACTGGTTTTGAGTCGATGTGCCGTAGAACTTGACGGTGTACGGCTCCGAGGGCTGGTAGCCGTTGAAAGGCGTCGCGCCTTCCAGTTGGGCGGCAGCCAGATAGCGGTAGTCTGAACGGTTGGAGGTCAACGCCCGCTTCATGTCGGCTCGCTTGGTCGGGGACACGAGTAAATCGATGCATTTCTCTCCGGTGGATTTGTTGCGGAAATAGATTTCCATCGCCATCACCGTCATCGCGGCCGTTCCATGCGGGGTCTTGCCCAGGAACTCGTACACGGCGGCGAATTCCGTGTAGCCCGAAGGGATATTTGTGAACGTGACCGTTCCGGTCCCGCTTTCCTTCCAGACCGTGTGCTCCAGATCTCCCGTCATCGTGTAGACATGGCTGCCCCAGCGCATTTCGTTTCCGCTAATCTGCGGGGTCTCCTTCTTCTCGTTCACGAGACCCGTCCACGAATCCTTGACGGACGAATTTCCGTTTGTTTCTTCTTTGTCGCAGCCCGCGAAAAGGATGCCGCACGCCGCAAGGACGGGCAGGAGAGAATGCAGCGCATTCTTCAGGCATTTGCTTGTTGTCATGTCGTTGAGTTTTAGATGGTGTTTTTCAAGTAACTTTTTATGGCGCAAGATAGGGATTTCTTTTGATTTCATAGCGGTTGCCCCCCGGATTTGAGACACCCGATGCGCGGGCTCCGCGCCGGACGTCCCCGTTTTCATCCCTCTTTCAACAGCGCGTTTTCCAGTTCCGGCACGTCCGCGGCCAGCAGCCAGGGCCGGTAGGCCTCCAGTTCGGCCCGTGTCCGGAATCCCCAGAGCACCCCGGCGGTCCGGACGCCTGCGTTCGCGCCGGTCTGCATGTCCACGTCCGAATCTCCGGCGTAGACCACCTCTTCTTTCCGGATGTCCGGCACTGTGCCCATGCACTGGAACACGATTCCCGGGTCCGGCTTGATCGGATGTCCTTCCCGCTGTCCCAGGATCCGTGCGAAGTGGATCTTCGGAAAGAAGCGGGCCATCAACAGTTCGGCCCCTTCCTGATATTTGTTGGAGGCCAGCGCGACCGTCACGCCCGCTTTCGTGATCCGGTCCAGCATGCCCGCGATGCCGGGATAGGGCCGTGTGCGGTCGGCAATGTGTGCGTTGTAGTAAGGAACGAACACCTCCGTCATCCGGTCCAGGTTCTCCCTGTTCACCCGCTCCTGCGGCAGTGCGGCCCGGAACAGGTTCCGGATGCCCCGCCCGACCATCGTGTTGTAGGCCTGCAGCGGATGGCCGGGGTAGCCAAGGGCTTCCAGCGCATGGTTGCAGGCGTACGCCAGATCGTCCCGGGTGTCCAGCAGGGTCCCGTCCAAGTCGAAGATCGCAAGTTTTGTCGAAAGTGTCATTTTTTGAATATTTCTTCGTGTGTTACCTATTTTGGCACAATGTCGCCGTACCTTTGCCTTGGAAAATGAAATAAAAGCATATTGCCATGAAAAACACAGCCTTCAATCTCGACAACCTCGCCGCCCTGATTTCTTCCGAATCCTCCTTCGTCCAGCTGCAGGACATGATCGGAGACATGGGGCTGGAGATCACCGACATCGTCCGGGCCGCCTAACTCCCCACTGCCTCGGCCTCCTTCAGGGACACCAGGGTGTTCTCCTTGTCGGCCGTCAGCCCGACCCGGAGCGTCCGGAGTTCCGTCGAGCCCTTCTTCCGCTTTCCTTGCAGGATGCGGTCGGAGATGATGAACTCCGACACCGGATCTTCCACGTACCGCATCACGGCGCGCTTGAGCGGCCGCGCACCGAAGGCCGGATCGTATCCGGCTTCCGCGATGAACTTCTTGGCGGTCGGCGTGATCGTCAGTTTGTAGCCCGCCTCCGCGGCCCGCTCGCGCAGATCCTTGAGTTCGATGTCGATGATCTGCTCGATGTCCTTCTTGGTCAGGGTGTTGAAGAACACCTGCTCGTCCACCCGGTTGATGAATTCCGGCGGGAATGATTTCTTGATGGCCTTCTCCAGGACGCTCTGCCGGTTCTGGCTCACGTTCTTGCCGGCCGTGGCGAAGCCCACGCCGCTGCCATATTCATCCAGCTCCCGGCTGCCCACGTTGGACGTCATGATCACGATGGTGTTCTTGAAGTTCACCACGCGGCCGTTGCTGTCCGTCAGGTGGCCGTCGTCCAGCACCTGCAGGAGCACGTTGAATATGTCCGGATGGGCCTTCTCGATTTCGTCGAGGAGCACCACGCAGTAGGGCTTGCGGCGTACCCGCTCGCTGAGCTGGCCGCCCTCTTCGTAGCCCACGTAGCCGGGAGGCGCCCCGATGAGGCGCGAGACCGTGAATTTCTCCATGTATTCGCTCATGTCGATCCGGACCATGTTCTCCTCGGAGTCGAAGAGATATTCCGCCAGGCACTTGGCGAGCTGGGTCTTGCCCACGCCGGTGGGCCCGAAGAACAGGAAGGTGCCGATCGGGCGGTTCGGGTCCTTCAGCCCCGCGCGGTTGCGCTGGATGGCCCGCACGACTTTGTCGATGGCGGCGTCCTGCCCGACGATGCGGCCCTGGAGCCGCGCCCTCATCTTCAGAATCCGGTTGCCCTCGGTCTCGGCGACCTTGTTGACCGGGATGCCGGTCATCTTGGAGACCACCGTGGCGATGTCCTCGGCATCCACGGCGTTTCCGGTCCGCTTGTCCTTGGTGAGGTTGAGCCGGATCATCGACCCCGCCTCGTCCATGGCGTCGATCGCCTTGTCGGGCAGGAACTTGTCGGTCACGTACCGGTCGGTCAGACGGGCGCAGGCTTCCAGGGCTTCCTCGGTGTAGGTCACCTTGTGGAAGTCTTCGTAGTTGTCCTTGATGTTGTTGAGGATGGAGATGGTCTGGGGAATGTCCGTGGGTTCGACCACGATCTTCTGGAACCGCCGGTCGAGGGCGCCGTCCTTCTCCACGATCTTAGCGAACTCGTCCATGGTCGTGGCCCCGATGCACTGGATCTCCCCGCGGGCAAGGGCGGGTTTGAGCATATTCGCGGCATCCAGACTGCCCTGGGCTCCGCCGGCACCCACGATGGTGTGGAATTCGTCGATGAACAGGATGATGTCGGGATTGGTGCCCGCCTCCTTGATGATGGCCTTCAGCCGCTTCTCGAAGTCTCCCCGGTACTTGGTCCCGGCCACCACCGAGGCGATGTCCAGGGAAATGAGGCGTTTCTTCGCCAGGGCCGGGGAGATGCTCCCGCCCGCGATGCGCAGGGCGATGCCCTCCACGATGGCGGACTTGCCGACGCCCGGTTCCCCGATGAGCATCGGATTGTTCTTCTTGCGCCGGCCCAGGATCTCGATCACCCGGGCGATCTCCTGGTCCCGGCCGACCACCGGATCGAGTTTCCCTTCCGCAGCCGCCTTGGTCAGGTCGTAGCCGAAGTCCTCGATCTTCATCTTGCCCGTCTTTCCGTCCTGCGCAGTTCCGCCTCCTTCTTCCGCCTCGTCGGCGTCCTCCTCCCCGGCGGCTTCGGACGGTGCGTTCTGCGCGAGCATCCCTTCGTTCCGCATGTAGGCCAGCATCCGGCCGTAGTCCACGCCGTGCTGGCGCAGGTAGGCCTGGCCGTAATTCTCCGTGGTGCGGCACAGGGCGAGCAGCAAGTGGAGCGAAGAGGCTTCATGCGAATTCATCTTCGAGGCCTCCATCACCGTGATGCTCAGCACATTCTGGGCATAGCGCGTGAACGAAATCTTGTCCGCTTCCGAGAACGGGATGGATTCGTTCGTGAAGATGTGGCTGTCGATGAACCGCTTGAACTCGGTCAGGTCGACACCCAGTCCTGCCATCACGCGGCAGGCGTCGTTCTCTCCGTAACGCATCACGCCCAGAAACAGGTGGTCCGGCCCGATGCCGTAGCTGCCCGTCCGCATCGCTTCTTCGCGCGCATAGCGGATGATGCTGTTCAGTTCGTCTGATATCTTGATTTCCATAATGATCTTTTGCTTGACTATCTTACAAATTTATCAAAATCATCTCATTTTGCAATATCCGTGCGGACAACGCTTCAAATCCCGGAAGAAGTGTGTGTGCCGTCCGATGAAAAACGTCTTTCCGGCATGACCGCTGCGCTGTCCATCGGGAAACCCCGCAGAAGGTCGACACGTCTCATGTCCCGACGGTTCATAAGGACAACGTTGTCGACTCCATGCGCCATACTGCTGCCCAGATACGTCTTTAGGTGAAATATTCGTTAGTCAATTTATTTTTTTCTAATTTTGTATGTTTATATCAAAGAGAATTTTCAGGAATGTTTATGGAGCGCGAAGAAAAAAATACAGAAGCACGATACGGAATCATCGAACCGGTCGAGATCGACCGTGAGATGCGGTCTGCGTACATCGACTACTCGATGTCCGTGATCGTGTCCCGCGCACTCCCGGATGTCCGGGACGGACTCAAGCCGGTTCAGCGGCGGGTCCTCTTCGGCATGGAGGGCTTGGGTTTGAGTTATTCGGGACAGACGAAGAAATCTGCAAGAATCGTCGGCGAGGTGCTGGGAAAGTTCCACCCGCACGGCGATTCTTCCGTCTACGATGCCATGGCGCGTCTGGCGCAGGATTGGAACCAGCGGTATCCGCTGGTCTGGGGCCAGGGCAACTTCGGGTCCATGGACGGCGACCCGGTCGCGGCCATGCGGTACACCGAGGCGAAGCTCGCCCGGATGGCGGACGACATCCTCGGGGATCTGGACAAGGACACCGTCGATTTCGCGCTGAATTTTGACGATACGATCGAGGAACCCACGGTCCTGCCGACCAAGGCCCCGCTGCTGCTCCTGAACGGAGCTTCCGGCATCGCCGTCGGCATGGCGACCAACATGGCCCCCCACAACCTGGGCGAGTGCTGTGACGCGATCTGCGCCTTCATCGACAATCCGGACATCGACACCGACGGCCTGATGCAGCACATCAAGGGACCCGACTTCCCGACCGGCGGCATCGTCATGGGCCTGAGCGGCATCAAGGAAGCCTACGAGACCGGCCGCGGCCGCGTGGTCGTGCGCGCCAAGACCGAGATCGAGACCAACGAACGGGGACAGGACACCATCGTGGTGACCGAGATCCCGTACATGGTCAACAAGAAGGACATGATCGAGAAGATCGGCCAGATGGTGGAGGACAAGCGAATCGAGGGCATCACCTACATCAACGACGAAACCTCCCGCGAGGGTGTCCGGGTGGTCATCCGCGTGAAGCAGGGCAGCAACTCGAACGTGGTGCTGAACACGCTGTTCAAGTACACCCAGCTCCAGTCGAGCTTCGCGTTCAACAACGTGGCCCTCGTGAACGGTCGGCCCGATACGCTTTCCCTGAAGGAAATCATCGCGAACTTCGTCGATTTCCGGCACGAAGTGGTCGTGCGCCGGACGAAGTTCGAACTCGACAAGGCCCGGAAACGCGCGCATATTCTTGAAGGATTGCTCAAGGCGATCGACGTCATCGACGAGATCGTGCGCATCATCAGGCACTCCAAGAGCGTGGACGAAGCCAAGGCCGAACTCATGCGCCGGTTTGAATTCTCCGAGATCCAGGCGACGGCGATCGTGGAGATGCGCCTGCGCCAGCTGACCGGCCTCGAGCGCGAGAAACTGCAGGCGGAATATGCCGAACTGGAGAAATTCATCGCCCGCTGCAACGAGATTCTCGGCAGCGTGGAGGAGCAGTTGAAGGTCGTCAAGACCGAGACGATGGAACTCAAGGAGAAATATGGAGACCCCCGCCGGACCGAGATCCATCCTTCCGAGGAAGAATTCAATCCGGAGGACTTCTACGCCGACGAGGACGTGGTCATCACCATCTCCCACCTGGGTTACATCAAGCGCACCCCGCTCACGGAATACCGCATCCAGAACCGGGGCGGCGTGGGCATGAAGGGCAGCGCGACGCGCGACGAGGACTTCATCGAGCACATCTACATCGCCAACATGCATTCGACCATGCTCTTCTTCACGGCGAGCGGACGCTGCTACTGGCTGAAGGTGTATGAAATTCCGGAAGGCTCCCGTGCCTCCAAAGGCCGCGCCATCCAGAATGTGCTCAGCATCCCGGACGACAAGATCAAGGCGTACATCAACGTCAAGACTCTCAAGGACGAGGACTATGTGAACGACAACTACATCGTGCTCGTGACGAAGCGCGGCATCATCAAGAAGACGTCCCTGACGGCTTATTCCCGTCCGCGCACGGCCGGCGTCAACGCCGTAAACCTGCGCGACGGGGACGAACTGATCGAGGCGCTGCTGACCAACGGCAGCGAGCAGATCCTCATCGCGGCCCGCGACGGACGCTGCTGCCGCTTCGAGGAAGCGGACGCCCGACCGATGGGCCGGAACTCGACCGGCGTCCGTGGCATAAATATTGAGACGAGTGACGAAGTGATCGGTGCCATCAACTACAATCCCGCCGCCGAAGACGCTGCAGACCACACCGTGCTGGTCGTGAGCGAGAACGGCTTCGGAAAACGGACGGATTTCGATGAATACCGCATCACCCGGAGGGGAGGAAAAGGAGTGAAGACCATCAACATCACCGAGAAGACCGGGAAGTTGATCGCCATCAAGAATGTGACCGAGAACGACGACCTGATGATCATCAACAAGTCCGGTCTCGCCATCCGCATGGCAGTCTCCGACATCCGGGTGGCAGGACGCGCGACGCAGGGCGTCATCCTGATCAACATCAAGGAAGGAGACTCCATCGCGGCCGTGTCCTCCGTGGAAAAGAACAATGACGAAGAAGAACAGCCGGAGATGCCCGAGGCATCGGGTGCTGCGGTCAGCAACGAAGATTAACTGATTCATACAACTAAAAACCTTTATGTCATGAAAAAGATTTTGATTGTTTTGGCAGTCCTCGCATCCGTACCGTTTGCGAATGCCCAGACCAACGTAAACGCAGTCAAGAAGGCCGTGGAGACAGCTCAGGCTGCGACCCGGAATACCAAGAAGGCTGCAAAAGCTGCAACCTGGCTGAAGTTGGCGAATGCCTATATGAATGCCTACAACGCCCCCACCGGCAACATCCTTCCGGGGACCTCCCAGACGGAGCTCAAACTCCTGCTGGGGAACGACAAGCCGGCCTCCACCGAGGCTGTCGTGCTGAACAACGTCCAGTACACCAAGGAAGTGTATGCGGACAAGAACCTCTACTTCGACGGAAGCGGCCGTCTGGCGATCGTGGATGTCACGAATCCCGTCTATGCGGACGCCCTCGAGCAGGCCCTCGCAGCGTACAAGAAGGCCTTCGCCCTCGACCCGGGCAAGTCCAAGGATGTCACCGCCGGCCTGAAGACGATCGCCGAGAAATATGTGAACGAGGCTTACAGCGCCTATTCCCTGGGGAACATCGAAAAGGCGAACACCCTGTTCGAGGCGGCGTACTCCGCTGCAGCCGAGAAACCGTACGAACACATCGACACCAATTCCCTCTACAACACCGGCTTCACTGCCTGGAACCTCGGCAATTTCGGCAAGGCCAAGACCGCTTTTGAGAAGTGTCTGGACTACAAGTATTTCGGCGAGGGCGGAGAAGTGTTTGCGAAACTCGCCGACTGCGCCGCGAAACTCGACACGTCCAAGGCCGGCGCCCTGGCGGCGAAAGACTATCTTGAGAAGGGCTTTGCCCAATTCCCGGAAAGCCAGAGCATCCTGATCGGCTTGATCAATTACTACGTCAACAGTGGTGACAGTCCCGAGAAACTCTTCGAGCTCCTGGACAACGCTAAAAAGAACGAGCCGAACAACGCTTCCCTGTACTATGTCGAGGGAAACGCACATCTCAAACTGGGTGATGCCGAAAAGGCGATCGAGTCCTACCGCAAGTGCGCTGAGATCGATCCCAAGTACGAATGGGGCTTCTTCGGTGAAGGCCAACTGCACTACAACAAGGCCGTCGAGCTGTCGGAAAAGGCCCAGTCAGAACTGGATGATGCAAAGTACATGGCCCTGGTGCAGCAGTTCGAAACTGAACTCAAAGCCAGCATCGAGCCTTTCGAGAAGGCCTTCGAGATGGCCCGCGACGAGCAGCTGAAGTCCGTGGCCGCCGAGTACCTGAAGAACGTGTACTTCCGTTTCCGCGACCAGGATCCGAAGTTCAAGGCCGGCTACGAAAAGTACGCCGCCTTCGGAAAATGATCAGTCGGCCTCGAAGGCCTTGACGATTTTCGTGACCAAGGGGTGTCTCACAATGTCTTCATTCGTGAAGAAGATTGTCGAGACGCCCTTGATCTTTTGCAGCAGGTCGATGCCCTTGAGCAGACCGGAGTCTTCCCGGTGCGGCAGGGCGACCTGGG
>CABTXO010000012.1 GCA_902488725.1 uncultured Bacteroidales bacterium | reverse complement strand
GCTCTTCCGATCTGCCAGCTGGAGAAGCAGGTGCTGGACGATGCGACGGTCGTCCTGTCCGTCACGCCGTACGTGCAGAAGGATTTCGAGGCCATGACGCACACCCCCGTCGCGATGATCACCAACGGTTTCGACGAAAGCGACTACGCGGACGCGGAAGACACCCGGGATGAATATTTCAACATCACCCACACGGGGGTGCTCCCGGTGGACGGCAATCCCGATGTGCTCTGGAAGGTTCTCGGAAAGCTTTGCAAGGCCAACGCAGAGCTGTCGAAGGTGCTGCGGATCCGGCTTGTCGGCAACACCGACGCCAGCGTCCTGCAGCAGATCCGAGACTGCGGACTGGGGGCGAACCTGGTCGACCTGGGCTATCAGGTGCACAAGGTTGCCGTAGAGGAGCAGAAAAATGCCTGCCTGCTGATCCTGCCGGTCCGGAAGCAGCCGGAGAGCAAGGCCATCCTTTCCGGGAAACTTTTTGAATATCTCGCCGCCCGCAGGCGGATCCTCGGTTTCGGGGACCCGGACGGCGCCATGGCGGAAGTCCTGAACCGTACCGGGGCCGGCGCCATGGCCGGCTGGGACGATGAAAAGACCGTTGAAACCAGTGTCCTGAACTGCTGGAAAGCCTATCTGGATGACGAGGTGATCATCCGGTCCGATGCGATCGACGCCTATTCCAGAAAGGCGCTCACCCACCGCCTGTCGGAACTTCTCGAATCCTTAACGACATGAATATGACCAAAAAGACACTCCGGGAGATTGGAATATTCGCGGGGATCATCGCCTTGTTCCTGCTGCTTGCCTACGCGTTCGTGCCGCAGGTGCTGGAAGGCAAAATCGTGAACCAGAGCGACATCACCGGCTACATCGGGATGTCCCGGGAGGCCACTGCCTACAACGCCGCCCATCCCGAGGATCCGACCCGGTGGACGAACTCCATGTTCGGCGGGATGCCGGTCACGGCTTTCAACTCCGCCAGCGATGGCGACTGGACCCAACCGTTGTTCCGTCTGCTGATGTTCGGAAAGCAGCCGGCCACCTGGCTTTTCCTTTCTCTCGTCGGAGCTTTTCTGCTGATGCTGTCTCTAGGCATCGGCCGCCTGCTGGCCATCGGCGGCGCAGTGGCCGTGACGTTCTGCTCCTACAATCTGCAGATTATCCAGGTGGGGCACAACACGAAGATGCAGGCCTTGGCTTTCCTGCCCTGGGTGCTGGCGGCGGCGATATTCACGTATCGGGCTGCGCTGCAGACTCCTCGCTCCGCCCGGAATGACGGCAAGGAGGCCCGGAATGACAGCCGGGAGGTGCGGGAACGGCGCGGGGGCTGGCTGCCGGTGACGGTGCTGGGGGCGGTGCTCTTCGCACTGGCGCTCAGCATGCAGATCAAGGCGAATCACCAGCAGATCACCTGGTACCTGGCCCTCATCCTGGTCATCTATGCGGCCGGACTCTTCATCTGGGTGCTGGCCGACAAGGCCCGCCGCCCGCTGCTGGGCCGCTTCTTCGCGGCATCCGCCCTCCTGTTCGTCCTCGGCCTGGTCGGCATCGGCACCAATGCCATCAAACTCGCCCCGCTGTACGAATACACCCGCCACACCATGCGCGGCGGATCGGAGCTCTCGCATCCTACGGGCAACGAGATCAATGACAAGGGGTTGCAGCTGGACTATGCAACTGCCTGGTCCTACGGTTGGCAGGAGCTCCCCAACCTGATGATTCCGAATTTCAACGGCGGCTCCTCCGCGGGCCCGGTCAATCCGGACAAGTCCGAGACCGTCAAGCTGTTCAAGCAGGCCGGTCAGGGGAATCCGCGGGAGATCGCGAAGGCGCTTCCGCTGTACTGGGGGCCGCAGCCGTTCACGGCCGGACCGATGTACATGGGGGCCATCACCGTCTTCCTGTTCATCCTGGGCCTATGCCTGTACAAAGGGAAAGAAAAATGGTGGATTCTGGCGGCGACGCTCGTGGCAATCTTCCTGTCGCTGGGCAATCATTTCATGGCCTTCACGAAGCTGTTCTACAACTATGCGCCGATGTACAACAAGTTCCGGACAGTGTCCATGGCGCTGGTGACCCTGCAGTTCACCCTGCCGATGCTGGGCTTCCTCGTGCTGGACCGCATCCTCAGGCATGAATATGCCGAAGCGGATTTCAAGCGGGGGAGTCTGACCGCCCTCGCGGTCACGGCCGGCTTCTGTCTGGTGTTCGCCCTCGTGCCGAGCCTGGCAGGTTCCTTCTCAGGGGCCTCCGACAGTTCCATGCAGGACGTGCTCGTGAATGCGCTGAAGGTCGACCGCAGGCACCTGCTCGCAAAGGATGCGCTGACCGCGATGCTCTTCATCCTCGCGACCTACGGCCTCCTGTGGTGGGGCTACGCGGTGCCGAAGGAGGAGCGGCGTGCCGCTTCCCGGCGGCTGCAGGCGGCTGCGGGAATATCCCTGCTCGTGCTGGTGAACATGTTCTCGGTCGGGAAACGCTATCTCAACGCGGACAGTTTCACGACGCCCCGTACGTTCCGCAACCAATTTGCCCAGCGGTCGGTAGACAAGATGATCCTGGCGGATCCGGACCCCTCCTACCGGGTGCTGGACCTGACGGTGGAGGTGTTCAACGATTCCCGTCCGTCGTACTGGCACAAGAATGTCGGCGGCTACAGTCCGGCCAAGATGCAGCGCTACCAGGATCTGATCGAGCGGTACATCGCGCCCGAAATCATGTCCGTGTACAAGTCCACGCAGAACAGCGGGTCCATTCCGGATTTTGAAGCGAAAATTCCGCAGATTCCGGTGCTGTCCGCCCTGAACTGCCGGTATTTCATCCTGTCTCCGGACGCGGCTCCCGCCCGGAACCCGCAGGCCTTCGGGACCGCCTGGTTCGTGGATTCCCTCGTCTGCGCGGAGACGCCGGACGAGGAGATCGCCCGCATCGGCGAAGTGGATCTGCGCCGGACGGCCGTGATCGGGGACGACTTCGCGCAGATGCGCGAGCGGGCGGCGGAAGCCCTCGCGTCTCCCGCCGACCCCGGGCGCGGCCTCTCTTCCCGGCCGGACACCATCCGCATGACTTCCTACGCCCCGAATGAACTGCGGTACCATTATGTGGCCGCGTCCGCGCGACCGGTCATATTCAGTGAAATCTATTATCCCGACGGCTGGCATGCCTGGATCGACACGAAGGACACGCAGGTGGATCTCTTCCGGGCCGACTGGCTGCTGCGGGGAGCGGTGCTCCCGGCCGGGGAGCACGAACTGGTCATGCGCTTCGACCCGAAAGTCTATTCCGTCAGCGAAAAAGTCTCCCGGGGCGCCTCCGTCGCTTTGCTGGTCCTGCTGCTGCTCGCCGGCGGCCTCATCCGCTTTTCCGGCAGGAACCGTCGGCACGAAGCGTGAAGGCCTCGCTCTATTCCTCTTTAAATGCGTAGAAGCGGATGTAGTCGATCCACATGCTGGACGGGAGATCCGACAAGACGGGGGCACCGGGCCATGCGCCGCCCACCTGCATGGAAAGAATCAGGTAGAAGTTCTTGTCGAAGGGCCATTGCGCCTTGGCGGGGATGTACTCACCGTCGGGCCCTTCCGTCATCCTTCTGTAAGTGAGCGTGTTCTCGCCGTTCACGAAGAATTTGACGCTATCCTTGTAGTGCTCCAATGCGAAGATGTTGAAGTCGTCCGGATGGATGGGAGGCTTCGCTTGTCTCGCCTGGAACTTGTCGCCGACCGTCAGCGTGTACGAGGAATGGATGGTCTGGTGGGTAAAGGCATCGAAATTCAGCCGCTCGCTGATGTCAAATTCGGCGTAGTCGACATATTTCGGAAAGTTCACCCAGACGGTGTCGTCTTCCCGTCGCTCCCGCTTCCCTTCCGGCATCATCCACAATGCAGGCCAGCCGCCGCCCGTTCCTTCCAGCTTGGCCCGGATCTCGATTCTGCCGTAGCCGAAAGCTTTTTTCCCTTTGGATGTCAAGCCGCCCGTAAGCAAGACGGCCGTATCACCGGGGATGCCCGGGTTCACGATGGCCCGCAGTTCCAGGCAGCCGTCTTTCACGGCATAAAGGGAATCCAGCGCGGACATATGGGTGCTCCAGCCTGGACCGCTTTGCCGGGAACACGTGCTCCAGACGGTTGTGTCATAGGCGTTTCCGTTGAACTCATCAGACCAGTCCGGTTTGGGTGCTTTGTCGGCCCGGAATCCGCAGGAACCGAGGATCCCTGACAAAAGGGCGGCATAAACCGCCGCGCGTGGAAAGTGAAAAAGTGTCATGTCACGATTTTTTGGGGTTGATGAAATTATGGTCATTGCGTCACCGCCGCGACAAAGGCTCGGGCCAGGTCGAGGAAGGCGAGACCGTCGGGACGGTCCGACAGCGCGGCGGGTTCTCCGCTGTCGCCTCCTTCCCGGATGCTCTGCACGATCGGGATCTGCCCCAGAAGGGGGATGCCGTACTGCTTCGCCATCCGCTCCCCGCCGTTCTTGCCGAACAAGTAGTACTTGTTGCCGGGCAGTTCGGCAGGCGTGAACCAGGCCATGTTTTCGACGAAGCCGAAGATCTTCCGGTCGATGTTCTTGTTGCGGAACATGTTCACGCCCTTCTCGACATCCGCCAGGGCGACCGGCTGGGGGGTCGTGACGATCACGGCGCCTTCCATCGGGATGTCCTGGACCAGCGTGAGGTGGATGTCGCCCGTGCCGGGGGGCATGTCCACGAGCAGGAAGTCCAGCACGCCCCAGCGCACCTGCAGAACCATCTGTTTCAAGGCATTGCTGGCCATGGGACCGCGCCAGACGAGGGCTTGTCCGGGTGCGGCGAAATAGCCGATCGACATCCATTTGACGCCGTACTTTTCGACCGGGACGATGATCTCCTTCTCTTCTTCCTTGAGGGCCTCGGGCAGGATGCCTTCGGTCCCGGTCATCAGGGGCACGGAAGGGCCGTACACATCGGCATCCGCGAGTCCGACTTTGTAGCCGAGCCGCGCCAGGGCGACGGCCAGGTTGACCGCGACGGTGGATTTCCCGACGCCGCCTTTGCCCGAAGCGACACCGATGATGTGCCGGACGTTGTTCACCTCTTCCAGGCCGAGATGGAGGCCGGGCTTCTTGGCGGGCGCCTTTCCTTTGTCTTCCTTCACGACGGCCTTCACTTCGACGGCTGCCCCCGGCGCATGCCGGATGAGGACGGCGCGGGCGCTGCCGACCAAATATTCAGAGAGGGGGTCGCGGTGCTTCGGAAAGCCCAGGGTGACGGTCACGCGGTTTCCGTCACAGGCCACCGCCTCGACCATCCCCAATTCCACGACGCTCTTGTTCTCTTTCGCCGGGTGGATCACCTCCCCCAGCCAATTCATCACTTCCTCGTTTGTCATTGTCTATTTTTTCATACTTCCGTCAGGCAACATCATTTCACAATATTCATTTCTTTCAGCAGGTGCCCGGCTCCGCCGAATTTGTCCATCAGGAAGAGCACGTACCGGATGTCAACGCAGATGCACCGCTGGAGCTTCGGCTCGAACATCACGTCGCTGGACATGGATTCCCAGTTCCCGTCGAAGGCCAGGCCGATGAGCTGGCCGTCCGCATTCAGCACCGGACTGCCGGAATTGCCGCCCGTGATGTCGTTGTTGGTCAGGAAACAGGTGGGCAGGTTGCCGTCCGCCATGGCGTACGGGCCATAGTCCTGCGTGCGGTACAGTTCCTTCAGTTTTTCGGGCACCCGGAACTCGTAGTTCTCGGGGTCCTCTTTCTCCATCACGCCGGAGAGGGTCGTGTAGTACCGGTACAGGAGCGCATCTTTCGGGGAATAGGACTTCACGGAACCGTAGGTCAGGCGCATGGTGAAGTTGGCATCCGGATAGGAAGGTTTCTTCTTCTTCCATTCCAACAGACCGGCCGCGAAGGCCTTGGAACCCGCGCGGATCTTCTCGGAATTGGCTGCTGCTGCAGGCGTGTACAACTTCATCATGGTGCCGTACAAGCTGCGGTAAAGCCGGGATACGGGATCCTGCCGCAAAGCGGAAAATCCGCCGGAAAGGGCGGCCTTCAACTTCTCGGGAGAAGTGAAGCAGCTCCGGTCGAATAGGTTGTCCACGTAGGCATCCAGGTCCATCGTTGCGAAATCGCCGCCCAGATCGAGGGCATATTCCGGTTTCGCCTGCGCCCGGTAGTGGTTGAACAGGGCTTTGGACACTTCCCGGTCGAGCGGCTCGCAATAGTCATCGTAAAAATCCAGCGTGGCGGCATAGGCATCCCGGAGGGCGGCTGAACTGTCACCCGAGGCGGCGGCCAGGGCTTGGTTGAACGCCCGGGCGAAGGCTCCGGAGGCATCCAGCAGTTCCATGTTGAAGAGGGTCTCTCCCATGAGCCGCTGGGCCAGTTCGCTGTCGCGGTTGCCCGTCACGCCGTCGGCGATGTCCTGCAGCGCGGAACCATAGCGGGCTTTCCGCTTGTTGTTCTTCAGCACCCACCGTTGGAAGTCCGCCTCCTTCCGGTGTTCCCGCTCGATGATCCCGAGGTCCTTGAATGCTTTCTTCTCGCCGATCCACTTCTTCCAGCCGTTGGCGGAGCCCGCATATTTGCTGGCATATTTCAGCCGGATCGATGGGTCGGACTCCATCCACTTCCACATGATGTCCTGCCGGATGGTCCGCGCGGTGATGGAAATGTCGTGCCCGTCCATCATGTGCTGAAGCTGGGTTTCGGTCTGGAACCGCTGCGTACGACCCGGGTAGCCCATGATCATCGCGAAGTCGCCCTCCTGCATGCCCTTCAGGGAAATGGTCAGCGACTGCGCGGGGACGTAGGGGACATTGTCGGGGGAATATTCAGCCGGCTCGTTGTCCTTGCCGGCATAGACCCGGAACATGGAGAAGTCGCCGGTGTGGCGGGGCCACATCCAGTTGTCCGTCTCGCCGCCGAACTTTCCCACGGAGGCGGGCGGCGTGCCGACGAAGCGGACATCCTTGTACACCTTGTTGACGATCAGGTAGTAGACGTTCTCGTTGTAGAAAGAGCGCACGGCGGCGGAGGTGTGCGGATGCTCCTTTTCGGCGGTCTGTTCGAGCTGCCTGGCGGCCGCATCCAGGGCGCGTCGTGCCAGCGCATCCGCATCCGCGGAGTCCTTGAACGCCTTCAGTGCGGCTTCGTACGTCTTGTTCAGGATGTCGGTCACATCGGTCATGCGCACGAGGAAAGTCACGCTCAGGCCATCGACCGGGAGTTCCTGGTCCCGGGTCATGGCCCAGTAACCGTTCTCGAGGTAGTTGTGCTCGTCCGACGAGAGGGCCTGGATGCTGCCGTAGCCGCAGTGGTGGTTGGTGACCAGCAAGCCCTGTCCGGAGATGAGTTCTCCGGTGCAGCCGCCGCCGAAAATCACGACGGCGTCCTTCAGAGAGGAGTGGTTGATGCTGTAGATCTGGTCGGGCGTGAGCCGGCAGCCCAGGTCCTTCATGGCCTCGGCGTTGAGTTTCTGCAGGAGCGGCAGCAGCCACATGCCTTCGTCCGCCCTGACTCCGGTCAGGAGCAGCAGCGCGGCGGCGAGTGTGCAAAGGATCTTTTTCATGTGTCGTGAATATGTTGCAAGTCTGCAAAGATAATCAAAATAAGGTGGGTTCGAGCGCCTTGGGGTGGAAGGAGCGCCTGTGCCAGGGTGTAGGCCCGAATTTCCGGAGGGCCTCGATGTGCTCCGGGGTGGGGTAGCCGAAGTTCCGCTCCCAGCCATATTCGGGAAATTCCACCGCAATTTTCCGCATGAAGGCATCCCGGTGGGTTTTCGCGAGCACGGACGCAGCGGCGATGGCGGCGTAGGTGGCATCGCCGTGCACGACAGTCCGGTAGCGGTCGAAGCCGTATTCGTCGAAGGGGCGGAACTTGTTGCCGTCTACGAGCAGGAAGTCTGGCTTCGGTTCGAGTCGGCGGACGGCCCGCTGCATGCCGGTCACCGAAGCCCACAGGATGTTCAGCGTATCGATCTCCTCGGGTCCGACTGCCTCCACGGCCCACGAAACGGCTTCTTTTTCAATGATTTCCTGCAAGAGGTCGCGGTCCTTTTCGTGCAGTTGTTTCGAGTCGTTGAGGCGGGGATGAAAGAAATCCTGCGGCAGGATCACGGCGGCTGCGAACACCGGGCCGGCCAGCGGGCCGCGTCCGGCTTCGTCGCACCCGGCTTCGAGCCGGGCTTTCAGCAGATATGGAAGCAGGTGGATTTCGTGCGGCATCCTACGGCAATTGATGCCGCCAAGATAATCATTTTCGCGCCGACTTGAGTTCTTTTTCGTAGCGCAGGATCAGTTTCTTGTTCAGGGCGATGAGGTCTTCCTTGTCCTGCAGGCGCTCCTTCAGCCGCGCAATCTCGGCTTCGAGGTCTTCCAGCTCCTGGCGATAGCCTTTCTCCAGCACCCGGATCCGCTGCTCATAGCTTTCCTTGACCGCATCCATGCCGCTTTCCGCGGAACTCAGGGGGACGAAACCGTTCACGAGTTCCGCCACCGAAATGCCGGCGGTTTCCGCGAACAGGGGCACATGCTCGTTCAGGATCCGGGTCTTGCCCGTCTCCAGCTTCCGATAGGCATTCAGCGACATTTCCAGACGGCGTGCCATCTCGCTCTGGGAAATGCCGAGTTCATTCCTTTTCCGGTAGAGGTTATCTTTTATCGTTGCGTCGTCCATCTCGGGCAGAAAAGCGGAGGAAGGTTAGCTCCGACACAAAATTATCCATTCGGGGTGCCTTGTGCTTGTAACCGCAGATGTCAAAAAACAACTACAAGTGTATAAAATTCAGAAAATATCGAAAAAAACAGAAATGAATTGCCACCGTACCCCCATGTTTTGCACCTGGAAGTTGTATTATCGGCCGGAATCATGCAGCTTTGCAAAAAAACGAATGGCAATGAAAACATTGGATGAAGCGTATGCCGCGTTCGAGCGGCTCATGGACGAGGCGGAAATATTCAGAAACGAAGCCTTGACGTTTGAAGACATCTGCCGGGAAGCCGGTGCGGATCCCGCCGCGCTGGAGAAAGTCCTGCGGAACGAACTCGGCTATTCGGGAAGGGAACTGGTCGATTTCTACCGCCGCCGGGGAAAGAATCCTTGACAAAGATTGGCCCGGGCGGTTGGATTTAGGCTTTTTTTCACTAACTTTGGTCCCGATGCCCTGAAAGGTGTCGTAAGGACATAATTAATAATTAAATACAAATGAAGGAGTATTCGACAAAAGACATTCGGAATGTGGTTCTGATCGGCAGTGCCAAATCAGGGAAAACCACATTATCTGAGGCCATGCTCTATGAGGGCAAGGTGATTGACAGAAGAGGCACGGTAGAAGACAAGAACACCGTTTCGGACAACGAGGACATCGAGAAACAGAAGCAGCAGTCGATCTTTGCGACCCCCATGTACGCCGAGTTCATGGGCACGAAGTTCAACATCATCGACACGCCGGGCTCCGATGACTTCGTCGGAGGCGCAGTGTCCGCTTTCAAGGTCTGCGAGAACGGTATTCTTGTCGTCAATGCACAGCAGGGCGTGGAAGTCGGCACTGAGATTTTCGCGCGGTATGCCGACCAGTACCACATTCCGCTGATTGCCGCCGTGAATCAGCTCGACAGCGAGAAAGCGGACTGGGAACTTGCGATCAATTCCATGAAGGAATTGTTCGGCAACAAGTTGATCCTGGTGCAGTTCCCGGTCAATGCGGGAGCTGCTTTCGACGGATTCGTGGACGTGCTCAAGATGAAGTACTACCACTTCAAGGACAACAACGGGACTCGCGAAGATCTCGAAGTCCCCGCGAACCTGCAGGCGGAGGCGGAAGATCTCCGGCAGCAGCTGATCGAAAAGGCGGCGGAGTTCGACGACACCCTCATGGAGAAATTCTTCGAAGCCGGCACCCTCACGGAGGACGAAATCCGGAAGGGCCTGGGCCTCGGCATCCGCAGCGGCGAAGTGCTTCCCGTGTTCTGTCTGTCCGCCAAGAAGGACATCGGTGTCAAGCGGCTCATGGAATTCGCCATCAACACGGCGGTTTCTCCCGTCGAAACGAAATCCCGGACGCTGGACGGCCAGGAGATCGAATGCAAGCAGGACGCCCCCACCACCCTCTTCATCTACAAGACGGATGTAGAGCAGCACCTCGGTGAAGTTTCCTACTTCAAGGTGATGAGCGGAGAACTGACGGAAGGCCAGGACCTCGAGAATGCCGAGACCGGCGACCGGGAGCGGATCTCCGCGATTTACGCCGTGGCCGGTGCCAGGAAGGACAAGGTGACCGAACTGATGGCCGGCGACATCGGCTGCACCGTAAAACTGCGTGCCGGCAAGACGAACGTAACGCTTTGCCAGCCGGGTACGAACATTTCCTACGAACACATAGCCTTCCCTGCCTCCAAGTACCGCTGCGCGATCAAGGCTGAATCCCAGAACGATGAAACGAAGCTGGGAGAAGCCCTGGGCAAGATCGTCGCCCAGGATCCCACCGTCGTGGTGGAATATTCCAAAGAACTCAAGCAGACGATTCTCAGCGGACAGGGCGAACAGCACATCAACGTGGTGAAGTGGCGGATCGAGAACGAATTCGGCATCAAGGTCGAGCTCTTCGCCCCGAAGATTCCCTACCGCGAGACCATCACCCGCCAGGCCAACGCCACCTACCGCCACAAGAAGCAGTCCGGCGGTGCCGGCCAGTTCGGCGAAGTCGCGATGCTCATCTGTCCGATCGTGGAAGGGGTGCCCTTCACGAACAAGTTCAAGATCGACGGCAAGGACATCACCCTGAACGTGAAGACCCAGGAGACCTACGAACTCGAATGGGGCGGCAAACTGGAGTTCTACAACTGCGTCGTCGGCGGTGCCATCGACGCCCGCTTCATGCCCGCCATCCTGAAGGGTATCAACGAGAAGATGACCGAAGGCCCGCTCACGGGCTCCTACGCCCGGGACATCCGCGTCTTCGTGTACGACGGCAAGATGCACCCGGTTGATTCCAATGAAATATCCTTCGTGCTTGCGGCGCGCAACGCCTTCAAGGAGTCCTTCCGCAACGCCGGTCCGAAGATCATGGAGCCGATTTACAACCTGGAGATCCTGACGCCCGCCGACTACATGGGCGCCTGCATGTCCGACCTGCAGAACAAGCGCGCCATCATCGAGGGCATGAGCTCCGACAAGGGCTTCCAGATCCTCAAGGCACGTGTCCCGCTCGCCGAGCTTTACCGCTACTCCACGACGCTCAGCTCCCTGACGTCCGGTTCCGCCACCTTCACGATGACGTTCGCGGACTACCAGGCCGTTCCCGGCGACGTGCAGACCAAGCTGCTCGCCGAGTACGCCGCGCAGGACAAGGAAGATGAATAGATTTCGACCTTCTTTCGGAAAAGTTGCGTGGACGCTGGCCGTCTGCGCACTTTTTGTCTGTTGCGGGAGGCCCCGAACCCTGACGGAGGCGGACGCCCTCGATTTTTTGTATGAATATATGCCTGCGGCGGATGCGGCGGACTATTCCCGGGGCTTCTACGAGCGCAACGTGCGGGCCACCTTCCGCGCCCGGAAGGAGATGGCCTGGGGCGACAGCGTCCCCGAACTAGTCTTCAAGCATTTCGTGCTGCCCCTGCGGGTCAACAACGAAAACTTGGATTCCTCCCGCATCGTGTTCTACGGGGAACTGAAGTCCCGCGTGGCCGGACTCCCGATGAAGGAAGCCATTCTGGAAGTGAACCACTGGTGCCACGAGAAGCTGACCTATCAGCCGTCGGATGCCCGCACCCTGTCTCCGCTGGCGGCCGTCCGCAGCACGCTGGGGCGCTGCGGGGAGGAGGCGACCTTCACCGTCGCCGCCCTGCGCGCAGTCTGTATCCCGGCCCGGCAGGTGTACACCCCGCGCTGGGCCCACACCGACGACAACCATGCCTGGGTCGAGGCCTGGGCAGACGGAGAATGGTGGTTTCTGGGGGCCTGCGAGCCGGAACCGGTGCTGAACCTGGGCTGGTTCAACGCCCCTGCCAGCCGCGGGATGCTGATGCACACCCGCGTGTTCGGGAAATATGACGGGCCGGAAGAGACGGTCATGGAAGGACCGAACTTCACCGAAATCAACCTGACCGACAACTATGCGAAGACCGCCCGGGTGGACTTCCGGGTCGTGGACGATGCCGGGCAGCCCGTGGACAGCGCCCTCGTCGCCTTCAAGATCTACAACTACGCGGAGTTCTATTCCGCATTATCGAAATATACCGATGCCGACGGCCGCACCTTCCTGTCCGCCGGGCTGGGGGACATGCTCGCCTGGGCTTCCAAGGACGGGCTGTACGGCTATTCCAAGGTCACCTTCGGCAGGGATTCCCTGGTGGTGATCGCCCTCGTGAAGGAGCACCCGGCACAGCCGCAAAGCTTGCTGATCGTACCCCCGCCGGAGCGGATGAATCTTCCCGAAGTCACGGCCGGGCAGCGGGCGGAGAACGACCGGCGTTTCGCGCAGGAAGACTCCATCCGGAAGGCCTGCATGGCCACGTTCGTGCAGGAAGGCCCGCTCCGGAAGGCGCGCGGCAACCACGCCGTGGTCGAAGCGTTTTTGAAACGGCATCCCGACGAACGGGCGCAGGCCCTGCTGGCCTCGCTCAGCGACAAGGACTGGATTGACGTGACGCCTGAAATTCTGGAAGACAGTTATCAGGCGGCGGGTTCCATCCTCTGCCCGCGGGTCGAGAACGAGTTCCTGAGCCCGTACAAGGGTTTCTTCCTGAGCCGGTTGACCCCGGAGCAGCGGACCTCCCTCGCACAGCCGGCCCCCCTCATCGCCTGGGTGCGGGACAGCATTCGGGTCGAGGCCGACCCCAAGGCCTGGAACATCCCGATGTCGCCCATCGGCGTATTCACAACCCGGCATGCGTCCCCGCGGTCGCGGGACATCTTCTTCGTGGCGCTGGCCCGCACCCTGGGCCTCGATGCCCGGAAAGATCCCGTCACCGGCAAGATCCAGTACCGGGAAGAAGGCGCGTGGGTCGATGTGAAATTCGAGACGGCGGAACGGACCGTCGCTCCGACGGGCAGGATCGTGCTGCGTTACACCCCGACCCCGATATTGGCCAACCCCGGCTACTATAGCCACTTTACCATCAGCAAAATCGAGAACGGCATCGCCCGTCTGCTGACCTTTGACGAGGGGCAGGTGGACATGGGCGGCGGCGTGGACTGGGCGCACGTGTTCAAGCAGGGGACCGCGCTGGATGTCGGGGACTACCTGCTGGTGAGCGGCACCCGCCTCTCCGACGGCAGCGTGCCCGTCACGATGCAGCAGTTCTCCATTGCGGAAGGGCAGACCACGACCCTCGACCTGCGGATTGAGATTCCCGAAGGGAAACTCCCGGTCATCGGCTCTTTCGACACCGAAATCCGCTACCTTCCGACGCCCGATTCGGAGCCCTTCTCCATCGTGTCGCAACTTGGCCGCGGCTTCTTCATCATCGGCTGCCTGACCGCCCGTGCGGAGCCTTCGGTTCATGCCCTGAACGATCTCATCGCCGCGAAAGCGGCCCTGGAGGCCTGGGGACGGCCGATTCTGCTCGTGGGCGACCGCAAGTGCTACGACTGGATGCAGGAATATGCCGGCCGTCTTCCGTCCACGGTCCGCTTCGGCATCGACGACGGCAAGATCCCGGGGACGGGCCGAACGCCCTATTTCCGCATCGCAGACACCTTCAACCGCGTCTTCTGGACCAGCGAGGGCTACACCATCGGCCTCGGCGAGCAGCTCGCCGCCGCCGTCCGGAAACTTTGAGGGCCGCCTCGACGACTACCTGCTGTCTTCCCGCTTCATGGCGCGCAAATTCTATGTGCCTGAATATGGCCAGGCGCTGCAGAGCCGGCGCTTGGGGTCGCTGTACCTGCCGTTGACTGGCCTGCTCAGCGTCTGGAATCTCCGCCGCAGTGCGAAGATCGACCACGGCGAGCCGAGGGTGGAGAAATATGCCGACCAATATTCCCGGAACCATCTGCGGAAGCACCGCCCGGTCTATTCCTGAAGCGAGGAACTGAACAAACTTGCCTGACGGAAGGGTTACGGGGCTGTGTCCGGGACGGTTTCGACGAGGACCGTGTTGGATGCGCCGGCTCCCTTGAGCGTCTTGATCAGGGCTTCGGCAGCTTCCCGTTCCGCGAACGGTTCCGCCAGGAAGACCACGGACCCGCCTTCCATCCGGCGGATCAGGTCCACGCCCGGACAGGCGTGGATGGCCGCGATGGCGAGTTCCGGCAGCGACTGCCCGTTTTCCGGAAAGATCTTGACTGTGAAAAGCGAGGGGGACTGCGCTTCCAGCACCCGCGCTTCCTTCACCGGGAGCGGAGCCCCGTTGCGGCTGGCGGTGATGATGGCGTCCCGGAAGCCGAGCCGCTTGACCCGGTTCAAATTCGACAGGACATCCTTGTACGTCCGGAACAGCCCGGCGGAATAGGTGAACGTGCGGGTCGAGTTGGCCCGTTCGAACACCGGACTCAAGCCCTTCAGTTCCGCGATGCCGATTTTGCGAGACAAAGTGAACAGCTGGATCTGGTAGACCAGCCCGCCGGGCAGGGAGTTGTCTTCGGCGAACCGACCCTCGGGAAGGATCTTGAAGGCGTAGTCGACGGAGGGGTTGGGCTGGCGGGAATCCAATTGTAG
>CABTXO010000011.1 GCA_902488725.1 uncultured Bacteroidales bacterium | reverse complement strand
CGGGTGAAGAGGATGAAATCCTCATCGAGAACACGGAGACCCGCGACCAGCCCAAGAACCGCGCGAAGGCTCTCCTGCTGCTGAAATCCCGATTGTACGACATCGAGATGCGCAAGCGCGACGCGAAGCGGGCCGAGATCGAAGGGCAGAAGAAACGGATCGAATGGGGCTCCCAGATCCGTTCCTACGTCCTGCATCCCTACAAGATGGTCAACGACCTGCGCACCGGCTACAAGACGGCCGACACCCAGGGCGTCCTCGACGGCGACCTCAACGAGTTCATGCGCCGCCTCCTCATGCAGGAAGGCTCCGGCGGCCCCTCAGCCCCCGTGGAGGAAATTCCTTAAAATGCTTTCTCGGTCACGCCAACCAGCCCAGGGACCACTCTGCCAGCGGGGCGGGGCAACTCAGCAAGCCGTCGTTCCGCTGAAGATTGAGGAACGAGTATCGTATTCTGTTCGATGGATAGTACATGTCGTTGTAAACGGCGATGCTGTGGCCGGACACGCAATTCTCGGCCTTGACCTCTATCGGAATGATTTCGTTCCCATATTGAATGAGGAATTCAATCTCTGCCTTTCCGTCTGATGTCCAATAATAAGGGACACGGTCATCGCATATTCCCGTCAATGCCTGCAGAATGGCATTTTCTGCCATTGCGCCCTTGAACTCCGTGTAGTTTGCAGTTGGATCTACGACAACGGAACCGGGAAGTCGTGCCAATTTCCGCAACAATCCACAGTCGCATGCATACACTTTGAAGGCCTTCGGCTCCGGCTGGCGATCAAAATCGAACTTGGCCGTATGCTCGAAACACCGGGACCCGAATTCTTCCATCGCCCAGGTTTTACCAATTTGCCGCACTCCTTCCAAGAGAATCGGCTTGCGCTTCGAACCATCTTTCCAGTTCATGAAGCGGCGGATGATTTGTCATTCGATTTCCAAAATTTTACATTAAAAAGTTCCGAATGATGCGGAGAAATACATTTTCAAGAACTTTCTACGCAAAACCACAAAATGGAAACGACTTGGGCATATTTCTGATTCCCGCATTCCGGGGCATATTTTTCCGCCACATTCCCTAAATTGAAAATATTTGGAATATATTATTGAAAATATTGGGAATTTATTATCTTTGCGACATCGAAACAATACGGAGAATCCATGTACTACAACAGACTTGTCGAAAAGGAGATAGCGCTGAAGCTTCAATCGTCTGGAGCCGTTCTTGTCGCGGGGCCGAAATTCTGCGGCAAGACCACAACCTGTTTGCGTTTTCAGAAAAGCTTCATCAAACTCAACACACTGCAAGCCATACAGATGGCGAAAATGGATCCAAGGGGGATCCTGTCCGGTGAAAAGCCGAGACTGATAGACGAATGGCAGAAGGCGCCCGATGTATGGAACCATATCAAAGATGACCTTGACTTCAGCTATGAGTTCGGAAAATATATTCTCACCGGGAGTTCCACTCCGGCAGATAAAACGCAGGTGCACCATAGTGGAGCCGGAAGAATAGCGGCAGTGAAGATGAGGCCGATGACCCTTTGGGAGTCGAAAGAATCGAGCGGGGCGGTCTCGCTCAAAGCTTTGTTCGAGGGAAACAACGATTTTCCTTTTATCACAAACGACTCTTTCACGCTCTGCGATTCGGCATTCCTGCTATGCCGGGGAGGCTGGCCGATTTCGGTTCAGGCGCCCAGGGAAATCGCCCTTGAAGTGACCAAGAACTACTATGGCGGCTTGTTTTACTTTGCGGACAGTGACAATGAACTGTTCCGGGGCAAAAAGCCTGAAGTGCTGAGGATGATCGTAAGAAGTTATGCCCGGAATATTTCCACGGAAGCGAGCTTGTCGGCCATTACGGAAGATGTGAGGCAAAGCAATGAGCGGTCGATGGATCCAAAAACCTTCGATGACTATCTGACGGCGCTGAAGGACCTGTACATCATTGAGGATGTCGAGGCTTGGAATCCAAACATTCGGTCTAAAACCTCCATTCGCAGCACGCCTACGAGACATTTCGTTGACCCGTCCATCGCCTGCTGCGCCCTGGAGACAAGCCCGGCTGATCTTCTGGGAGACCTGGAAAGCTTCGGACTTTTCTTCGAAGATCTGGCTGTGCGGGATTTGTCTGTCTACGCAGCATTTCTCGGAGGAAACGTCAGGCACTACCGGGACAATGCGGGGCTGGAATGTGATGCAGTCATCCATCTGGAAGATGGCAGGTGGGGCGCGGTGGAAATCAAACTGGGCGGTCTGGACAACATCGAAGCGGGGGCCACATCGCTGAAGAGGCTTGAAAAAAAGCTACATGAGAAAAGCGACGAGGAAGCCCCGTCCTTTCTGCTTGTCCTCACTGCCGTCGGCGGAGCCTACAAAAGGGATGACGGCGTTTATGTGGCACCCATCAATGTTCTGAAACCGTAGGAACATACAGGACTACGAGCACCATCGGACCTCCTGAAGCAAACCTATTAATCACTTTTGCAATAGTGGATTTATTTGATTTTTCGCATTTACAAAAGTGATTATGTCAACTTTTTTATAACAAATTCTGTACATGCATTTATTTGGCCTAAAGAGCAGGTGGGCGTTCGCGATCCAAAGAGCGGGTGCCGGAAGCAGGCCCAATTAAAGGGGATGCGGACCAAGAAACCGAAAAAAATCACTATCTTGGTGCCGTTCCCGGAACAAAAACTTCAAAATGATGTCTGAATATTCCATTATCCCCCGTCGCCAGGCCTTTTCACGGGCCCAGGCCACTATCCAAACGCTTGCCCTGGCCGTCTGCCTTTCCGGCTTGCTGTCCTCCTGCGGCAATAATCCCATGGACCGCGCCCTCGCCGGCATTACCGAGGACCATCTGAAGGCGCACGTGGAATACCTAGCCAGCGATGCCTGCGACGGCCGCCTGCCCTTCACCGCCGGTGCGGACCGGGCGGTCGCCTATCTGAAGGATCAACTCGAAGCGCTGGGCCTCCAGCCCATTGACGGAAAGACCTACCTCCAGCAGGTCCCGCTGGTGCAGATCCGCACTGAAGTTCCTGAATATGTGGAAGTCTCCACCCCGGGCGGAGCGGCCCGGCTTGCGGAGAAGAAGGACATCTCCCTCTTCACCCAAAGCCTTGCCCCCGAACTCGACATCCGGGAAGCCCGGCTCTTCTTCGCCGGCTACGGCATCGTCGCCCCGGAGTACGGGAAGAATGATTATCAAGGGCTTGCAGACCCCGAAAACCAGATTGCCGTGGTGTTCGTCAACGATCCCGGCCTGGGAAGACAGGATTCCTATTTCAGGGGCGACACGATGACCTACTACGGCCGCTGGACCTACAAGTACGAAGAAGGCGCCCGACAGGGACTGAAGGGCGTCCTCATCATCCACGACGACCGGGGCGCGGGCTACGGCTGGAGCGTGGTCGGCGCCTCGGACGTGCGGTTCGCCCTCGACGGGCAGGCGGACGAGGGCTGTCCGCTGCGGGGCTGGCTTTCCCAGACCGCAGCAAGGGATCTGCTTGCCCGCTGCGGCTATGACCTCGATGCTCTGAAGGAGCAGGCGAAACGACCTGATTTCAAGCCTTTTGCGCTGGATGCAAAGTTATCTGTGCACCTGCGCAGCACCTTTGAGCGCGCGGAGAGTCCGAACGTGGTCGGCTACATCCAAGGGGAAACGGACGAAAGCGTGGTCTGCACGGCGCACTGGGACCACCTGGGCCATGCCGCCGAACCGGTGGCCGGGGACAGCATCATCAACGGCGCCAGCGACAACGCGACGGCGATGGCCTGGCTGCTGGAGACTGCCAGGGCATTCAAGGCCCTGGGCAAGAAACCCCGGCGCAACATCGTGTTCCTCTTCCCCACCTGCGAGGAAAAGGGCATGTTCGGCAGCGCCTACTATGTTGCCCACCCGCCCTTCCCGATTGAAAAAACGGCGGCGGTCGTGAATATGGACGTGTATCCGCTCTGGGGCGAAAACAATGACCTCACCATCACCGGCTACGGCTATTCCGACCTGGACAGCCTCGTCGCCCCGCTGGCGGCGGAGCAGGGACGGTACGTCATGCCCGACCCGGAGGCCTCCAACGGGATGTTCTACCGCTCCGACCACCTGCCGTTCATGCGGCGGGGCGTGCCGGCGATGTTCGCGAAGGGCTGGAACGACAACCGTCTCCGGGGCAAGGAGTGGTCGAAGGAGGCCGTCGCCCGCTACTGGGCGGAAACGTACCACAAGCCTTCGGACCAGACCGCCCCGGAGGACGACTATTCCGGATTGAAGCAGGAGACGGAGCTCTTCTTCAAGCTCATCCACCGCCTGGCCTATTCCGATTTCCGCCCCCGCTGGCGCAAAGGGGCGGAGTTCTCGGCAGCCTACCCGCAGTAGAAATACTTGTCGACCAGCTGTTTCATGAGGGTCGGGTCGGCGTCGGCATCCTGGTGCAGGCTGCCGTCGTCGAAGGCCTTCAGCCCGGCGATGATGCCGTCGATCATCTTCGGCATGAAGACCCCCCTGTCCTCGTAGATGCTGCGGGCGTTCTCCAGGCATACGGCCGATTCGGCGCAGCAGGTCGGGAGCTGGGCCAGCGTCGCAAGGCGCGCGGCATTCTCCGACTTGTGGATGTCCACGTCCACATATTTCTCATCCGCGATCTTGAGGGCCTCCTCGGGATCCATCTCCAGACCGTAGCGGCAGGCCACGCAGAGTCCAGCCATCAGCTGGTAGATGTCGGCGGAGCCGTCCGGCGAACGCATCTCGACCGTCTGCTTGACGGAAGGGGTGCGCTCCCCACCTTCTTCCAGCGGATTGGCGATCGCGCACATGTCCGTACCGCTGGTCCATCCTAGGGGCACCCGGACGAGGGCGGAACGGTTGCAGTCGCCCCAGCAGACATTGGTCGGGGCCTCCTGGTGCGGTACGAGCCGGAAGAAGGAGATCGGATTCTTGTTGCCGAAGGCCGTAATGGAAGGTGCGAGCACCATCATGCCGGCGATCGCGCGGCGGGCGATGCCGGACAGCTGGCCGCCGTCCAGCATCATGTTCACACCGTCATTCATGATGCGCATGTGAATATGCATGCCGCTGCCGGCCTCCCCGACGATGATCTTCGGGGCGAAGGTGACGTCCAGCCCGTACTGGTCGCCCAGATTGCGGATGACCCATTTCGCCAGCAGAATCTGGTCCGCAGCCGTCTCGAGGGGATTCGGCAGGAACTCGATTTCATTCTGCTCGTAGACCTTTCCGTCCAGGGTGAAGTTTCCCACTTCCCCGTGGCCGTACTTGATCTGCCCGCCCGTGCGGGAGACATATTCCATGCACTCCGTGCGGAAGGTGTTCAGCTTCGCGAAGGGCTCGCTTTCGTGGTAGCCCTTCTGGTCGGTGCCCGGGAAAAGGGGCTCTTCTTCGGCGATCACGTAATATTCCAGCTCGGCCATGGCCTCGAAGGTCATGCCGGTCGCGGCGTAGAAGGCCTGTCCGGCCTTCAGGAGGGTCTGATAGGGGGCGCAATCGAACGGACTGCCGTCCTTGTCGAAGAAACTGCACAGCATGCAGAGGGTCGGGATCTCGGCGAAGGGATCCACGAAGGCGGTGCGGAAGCGCGGGACCACATAGAGGTCGCTGCTGCCGGCCTGGACGAAGGAGGGAAAGAGGCTGGAGCCGTCCACCCGTTCGCCTTCCGTGAGGATGGTCTCCAGATACGCCCGGCTGTTGATGACGAAATTCACCGTCTTCACCCGCCCGTCTTCGGCGGGATACATGAAGTTCACCATCTTGATGCCTTTCTTCTCGACAAAAGCGATGATGTCAGCCTTGGTGAGTTCATCAGGCAGTTTCCCGAGGGTCGCGACGACCTCGTTGGGATTCAATTCGATTTCTTTGTTCATGGTTACTTGTAGTCAGGTAATGTTCTGTTATTAATTAAGATATTCGGTTTGTGTTCAAGTGGTTGCAAATTGAATTCGAGGGCTTCCCGAGGCTCCGCAGCCCGGGTCGCGTACACCTTGCCGGCAGCCTTGAGCGCCGCCCGCAGCAGGGTTTCGTTTTCATCGCCCAGCTGACAGCCGTCGAAAGGGTTGTCCATCGCCCGGATGCCGGGCATGATGCCGTCAGGCTCGGCTGCATTGTTGCCGTTCTTGTCCGCGAACTTGCTCACCATCACGTAGATGCCCCAATCCTGAACGGCCGTGAACTTGCTCAGGTTCTTCCGGTAGTAGGCCTCCGAATAGAAATCCTTCGGGCTCAACATGTAGCCTGCGCAGTATTTTCCGTGGGTCTGACTGCCGATGACCGTGATGTCCAGATAGGGCCCGAGGCCGACCAGCAGCCCTTCCGAAGCGGAGGCGGTGCCGCCGCTGACCAGCGCATAGAGCTTCCGGATGCCGGGATTGGCGGCCGACACATCGACCGTGAACGCGGGGACCTTGTCGTCGTTCGACTTGTAGAAGGGATGGGTGGCTGACAAACGGGTCTGCAGGTCTTCCGGCTTGAACTGCGCGTTCAGCTTCTTGTTGAAGACTTCCTTCTGGAAAACGTCCCCGGCGGCGACATTCGCCGGCGGCGCGAGCAGAGATGCCAGCACGTTCTCGGTATATTCATACCCGCCTCCGTTGTAGCGGAGGTCGAGCACCAGTTCCGCGATGCCGGCGGCTTTGAGCTTGGCGCAGGAATCCGCCAGCGCCCGGGCCGACTTGAGATCGAAGCCGTTGTAGACCAGGTAGCCGACTTTCTTCCCGCCCGCGTCGAACACGCGGGTCAGGAGGATGGGGTCTTCGTACATGTCCACGGCGGTCAGGCTCGCAGTCCCCCGCTCCTTGTCCACTTCGATCACGCGCTCCTTTCCCTGCTCCACCAGTCTGCCGAAACCGAACCGGATGGACTTGCCGGAGAAGGCGTCGTTGATGTTCTTCTTGGTGATGTCGGCCCCGTTGATGGTGAGCAGGATGTCGCCCCGCTTCATACCGGCTCGCTGTGCCGGGCTGTCTTTCGCCACGTAGGTCACCAGCAGGAAATACGTGTTCGTGCCGGTGAACTGGCCGTACTGCAGGTCGTAGCCGTAGGTGGGCCCCAGCCCCTGCACCGACTGCGAAAATTCATCCAGATTCTCCATGAGCTCGGTCCAGTGGTCGATCTCCTTTCCGTCCTGATGGTAGCGGATCTCACTGACGACCTGGATCGGGTCCGTGCAGGTCCGGGAATCCAGCCGCTTCAGGCTGCCGGCGATCTCTTCGCTCCAAAGGTACCAAGAGCCGAGCACGTCGGAAGCGAATTCGTCGACCGTCGCGACCGGTTCGGGGACGGTCGGGCCCTGCGGGGTCTTCCGGCAGCCAGAGAAAACCGCCAGCAGGCAACATGAAAGGATCAGAATTTTTTTCATAGAATTTCCATTAATTTGCAAAAATAATAATTCTTCAGGAATATACTTATATTTGCAAACATGATAGGCATCTTTGATTCCGGTTCGGGCGGGCTGTCCGTGTTCCGGGAGATCCGCAAGCTTCTCCCGGAGCAGGCCTATTCCTACTTCGCCGACAACGCCTTCTGTCCCTACGGGGAGAAGACGCCCGACTTCATCCGGGAGCGTGCCCGCGTCATCACGGACTATCTGCTGGGACGCGGGGCGCAGATCATCGTCGTGGCCTGCAACACCGCCACCGCCGCCGCCATCGCCGCGCTGCGGTCTGAATATTCAGCACCGAATCTCCGCGTGCGGGAATTGTCGGGCGGCCGGCAGGACCACATCCGCTTCATCGGGATGGAGCCGGCCGTGAAACCGGCCGCCCTCTGCACGCGCACCGGCGTGGTCGGCGTGCTGGCTACGGCAGGGACGCTGAAAGGGTCCAAATATATTCATACCAAAGGAATATACGAGGACAACGTCAAGATCGTGGAAGGGGTCGGCCGGGGTTTCGTGGAACTGGTCGAGCGGGGCGTACTGGAAGGCCCGGAAGCCGAGGAGACCGTGCGCAGGGGCCTGCAGCCCCTGCTGGATGCCCGCGCAGACCGGATCGTGCTGGGCTGCACCCACTACCCCTTCCTGCGGCCCGTCATCGAAAAGATCGCCGGCCCGGACGTCGAAATCATCGACCCTGCACCCGCCGTGGCGCGCCATCTGGTGGAGGTGATGCGGGAAGAGGGCATCCCCTTCCGGGCGGAACGGCCCGGTGTCGAGTTGATGTCGTCCGGGAATCCCGCCTCAGCCGAAAGAATATTCAAACTGATTCCATGCCATGCTTAATTTTTCGTATTGCTCTGACAAGTACCAGTACACGATGGGAAAATCCTTCCTCGCAACCGGGAGGAAGGATGCCGTCGCCATCTTCAACATGTTCTACCGCGTCGCGCCGGAGCACAACAACTGGGCGGTCGTCAGCGGCATCCAGGAAGTCATCGAATGCATCCTGAACCTGGGCAAGGAAAGTCCGGACTTCTACGAGCGCTTCCTGCCGGGAGAGGGGTATGCCGAGTTCCGCAAGTACCTCGGCGCCATGCGCTTCACCGGGAACGTCTATGCAATGCGCGAGGGCGAGATCGTGTTCCCGAACCAGCCCATCATCACGGTGGAGGCGCCGCTGATCGAGGCCCAGGTGCTGGAGACCCCGATGCTCTGCATCATGAACCACCAGATGGCGGTGGCCACCAAGGCCTCCCGCGTCTGCCGGTCCACCGACCATCCGGTCAGCGAATTCGGTTCGCGCCGGGCGCACGGCCCCTGGGCGGCCACGTATGGTGCAAAAGCCGCGATCATCGCCGGCTGCGCCAGCACCTCCAACATCCTCACGGGCGTGATGAACGGGGTTCCCTCGACCGGAACCATGGCCCATAGCTTTGTCACGTCCTACGGCAGTTCCGTCGAGGGCGAGCACAGGGCCTTCACGGACTACGTCAAGACCCACATGGGCGAGAACCTGATCTTGCTGATCGACACCTACGACACCCTCAAATGCGGCATCCTGAATGCCGTCCGGGCCTTCCGGGAATGCGGCATCGACGACAACTACCCCGGCGGCTACGGCATCCGGCTGGACAGCGGCGACCTTGCCTACCTGTCCATCAAGGTGCGCAAGATCCTGGACGCGCACGGCATGACCCGGTGCAAGATCTTCGCGACCAATTCCCTCGATGAATATCTCATCAGCGACCTGGAGCGCCAGGGGGCGCGCATCGATTCCTACGGGGTCGGCGACGCCATCGCCACCTCCAAAGCGGCGCCCTGCTTCGGAAATGTGTACAAACTGGTGCAGATTGACGGGGAACCCGTCCTGAAGCGGTCCGAGGACACGATCAAGTTGATCAACCCGGGCTTCCAGATCACCTACCGGATCACGAAGCACGATCCGGATCTCGGGGACATCTACAAGGCGGACGTGACCTGCCTGCGGGGGGATACCCTGGCGCGGAAGATCGAGGCCGGGGAGGAGTTCACGATCTACGACGAGCAGGACCGCTACAAGTTCAAGACCTTCGATTCCGGTTCCTACACCTGGCGACACCTGCAGCATCCCGTCATCCGGAACGGAGCGTGCTGCGCGCCGGCCCATACCCTGCAGGAAAAGAAAGCCTTCTACCAAGACACCCTCGCGCACTTCAGCCCCTCGGAACGCCGTCTGATCAACCCGCACTACTACAAGGTGGACATCTCGGACGACCTGCGCGACACCAAGCTCGGCATCCTCGACCGCCTCAACGCCCAGATCGCCGGTTTCAAGATCGACTGAGGCCGGCATCCGGTTCACGCCCCCGGGCTGCCCAAAAGCGCCGAAGTGCCACCTCCGCCAAGAGAAAGGCCGCAAAGGCGGTACGGTGACGCCACCTTTGTGAAGCAGGGTCTTCCGCATGGCTCGATTGAAGCATTTTTCGTTTATATTTAATATTCCGGCATTCAACAGAATCAAAGAAATGAAGAAACTCGTAGTCATCGATGCGTGCGTGCGGGAGAAGGATTCCCGAACGCTCCGGATTGCGGAACCGATTGTCGAGGCGCTCGGCAGCCGGTACGAGACCGTCCGCTATCGTCTCCCGCAGATGCCCATGGGGCCGCTTACTCCCCGGCTCTATGCGGAACGGGAAGCCGGTTCGGTTCCCGAATGGGCGATTGAAGCGGCAAGGGAGGTCGCCGGGGCGGACAGGATCCTCATCGCAGCCCCTTTCTGGGACATGAGTTTCCCCGCCGTGCTGAAAGTGTTCTTCGAGCACATTTCCCTTTTCGGGATCACCTTCGACAGCAATGACAAGACCTGCCGCGGGCTGTGCAGGAGCGAGAAAGTGCTGTTCGTGACCACCCGGGGAATGGATATTTCCACAGGAGATCCCCGCGAACAGGCCACCCCCTATCTGAAAGCGCTCTCGTCCCTATGGAATATGGGAGAGATCATCACCGTCGCTGCGCAGAACATGGATTACAGCACGCCCGAAGACATCGAAAGAAAGATCGCCGCCTGCCGGACCCTAGGCTTGCAGATCGCGGAGACGTTCTGAAAGAAGCATGGAATGATCCTCAACGTTTCAGGAAGAACCGACATCGTGGCCTTCTTCACGCCGTGGCTGATGAACCGGCTGCGGGAAGGTCTCGTGCTTGTCCGGGGCCCCTGTCGCCCCGAACAGGTGCAACGCGCCGCTTACGGACGGGACTCGGAACTGTCCTCGATGGACTCGCGGACGGTGCGGAGGTACTGCCGGCACTGTTCGATGAGTTCCTTGGAGCGCTTCACGAGAGCGCCGATGTCGTCGAGGCTCGTTTCGGGATCCTCGACCTTCGCCGCGATCCGGTCCAGTTCCGCGACGGCCTTGGTGTAGTCAAATTTCGCTGCTGTCATGGTACAAAGATAACGAATTCTTCCGGATCAGGCGCGGGCGGCCGCCTTGCGGATGTAGCGGGCGTACCACAGGATGGCGAGGAGGCAGAGGAAGGGGATGAGGAAGGACAGGTTGACGGCGGGGAAGCCCAGCAGCGTGTTCCGGTCGATGACCGAGGCCTGGAGCGGGGGCAGGACCGAGCCGCCCAGAATGGCCATGATCAGGCCGGCCGCACCCAGCTTCGCATCTTCTCCCAGTCCGTTCAGCGCGATACCGTAGATCGTCGGGAACATCAGGGACATGCAGGCGGAGACGGCGACGAGGCAGTACAGGCCGGCACGGCCGTCGATCGCGACCACGCCCAGCACCAGCAGCGCCCCGGCCGAAGCCAGCACGCCCAGCAATTTCGCCGGCTGGAAATACTTCAGCAGGAAGGTGCAGATGAACCGGCTGCCGCAGAAGATCACCATCGCGACGATGTTCCACCGCTGGCTCAGCACTTCGGCCTGCTGCTCCGGCATGCCCTCGTTCATGAAGATCCGCGTCCCGTACTGGATGATGAAGGTCCAGCACATGATCTGCAGGCCCACATAGAAGAACTGCGCCAGGACCCCGAAGCGGTAGCGCTTGTTATCCCAAAGCCGCCGGACCGTCGGCCCGAACCGCGTGCGCTCGTCCCGCGCCGCATGGCTTCGCGGCATGCGCGTGACCAGGATCAGGACGAACAGGACGATCAGCACGGACGCGATCAGGACGTAGGGACGGCTCAGCACCGCCAGGTCAGCGGCCTTCACCGCCTCGAAATCCGCAGGGCCCAGGTCCGCCCGTTCCGCCGTGCTGAGCGGATTCAGCCGCGCCTGGATGAACTGCATCGCCACGAACATGCCGCAGAGCGACCCCATCGGATTGAAGGCCTGGGCGAAGTTGAGCCGCCGGGTGGCCGTCGCTTCGTCCCCCATGCTCAGGATGTAAGGGTTGGCGCTGGTCTCCAGGAAAGACAGGCCGCAGGTCAGGATGAAATAGGCCAGCAGGAAGGGGTAATAACTTCCGATCGCCTTCGCGGGCAGGAACAGCAACGCCCCCGCCGCGTACAAGCCCAGCCCCGTCAGGATGCCGGCCTTGTAGGAATATTTCCGGATGAACAGCGCCGCGGGGACGGCCATCGCGAAATAGCCCCCGTAGAAGGCGACCTGCACCAGCGCCCCGTCGGTGACGGACATCCGGAATATCTTCGAGAATGCCTTCACCATGGGGTTTGTGATGTCGTTGGCGAACCCCCAGAGGGCAAAGCAGCAGGTCACCAGGACGAACGGGAGCAGGTACTTTTTCTCGACCGCCTTCATGCTACTTGTAGATCGGGCCGAAATTCGCGCAGGCACGGTAGTCGGCACCCTCCTTGTCCATGCCGAAGGCGTTCCAGGCCGCCGGACGGAAGATCTTTCCGTCCGCCACGTTGTGCATGCAGACCGGAATCCGCAGCATCGAGGCCAGCGTGATCAGATCGGCGCCGATGTGGCCCCAGGTGATCGCGCCGTGGTTGGCCCCCCAGTTGTTCATGACGCTGTACACGTCCTTGAGACAGTCCTTCGCAGGATCCAGACGGGGCGCGAACCAGGTCGTCGGCCAAGTCGGATCGGTCCGCTTGTCGAGCACGGAGTGGATCTCCGGATCGATGTCCACGACCCAGCCTTCCACCAGCTGCAGGACGGGGCCTAGCCCGTCCACGATGTTGACGCGGATCATGGTCGCCGGGAAGTCTCCCTTGGACAGGAACTGGGAACTGAAGCCGCCGCCCCGGAAATAGTTGCGGTCGGCGGGCATCCAGTGCGTCGCCTCCAGGCAGCGCCGCTGGTCTTCCTCCGTCATCTCCCAGAAGGTCTTCATGACGGGCTTGCCGTCCGCATCCCGGCTCTGTCCGCTGCCGTCCATCGTGGTCGCGCCGGAGTTGATGAGGTGGATGATGCCGTTCGCGGCCAGTCCGGACAGCTGCCGGCCGGTCACGCGGCGCACCGCGTCCGGACTCCAGTAGGTGCGGACGTCCGAGAAGATCATCGGCCGGTTGGTCAGCAAGTGGCCGAACAGCATGGCGACCCCGTTCAGGGAGTCGTTCTCGGTGGCGAGCACATGGGGCTCCCGGCGGCCGTTCCAGTCGAAATTGGTGTTGACCAAGGTCTCGGTGAAGTCTCCGTTCGGCATCCAGTCCGTCCACTGCCGCTGTCCCTGGAAGCCTGCCGCAAGGGCATTGTGGCCCAGGGCTTCCTCCTTGAAGCCGAGTGCGGCCAGTTTCGGGTTGCCGTGCATGAGGTCGTAGACGATCACCGTCATCTTGACGACAAACTCCCAGTCCTTGTCCTTC
Source organism: uncultured Bacteroidales bacterium (assembly GCA_902488725.1). GTDB lineage: Bacteria > Bacteroidota > Bacteroidia > Bacteroidales > UBA932 > Cryptobacteroides. The sequence continues at coordinate 1,516 of CABTXO010000011.1, read as the reverse complement.
TCAGCACGGGTCTTCTGGTTCTCCGAGCTGTTCTTGTCCCAGCCCTCGTTGGGCATGCAATGCGCCTTGACCCAGGCCATCGCCTTCTCGAATTCCGCCTTGTCGTAGATCCCCAGATCCATCCGGCGCAGAATCTCCACCTCGTCCACGCTCTCGTTCCGCATGCCGAGGTATTTCTGGAAGAAGCTGCAGTCCACGATCGAACCGGCGATGCCCATGGTCACGCTGCCGATGGACAGATAGGATTCTCCGCGCATTTCTGCGACCGCCACCGCGCCGCGGGCGAACCGGAGGATCTTCTCCGCCACGTCGTCCGGGATGGTGTTGTCGTCCAGGTCCTGGACATCGTGTCCGTAGATGCCGAAGGCGGGAAGCCCCTTCTGGGCGTGAGCAGCCAGCACGGCGGCCAGATAGACGGCGCCGGGACGCTCGGTCCCGTTGAAGCCCCAGACGGCCTTGGGCCACCAGGGATTCATGTCCATGGTTTCGGATCCGTAGCACCAGCAGGAGGTGACGGTGATGGTTCCGCCCACGCCGGCGAGTTCGAACTTTTCCGCACAGGCCGCGCTTTCGGCGACCCGGCCGATCGTGCTGTCGGCGATGACGCATTCGACGGGGGCCCCGTCACGGTAGCGCAGACGGGAAGAGATCAGTTCGGCGACATTCTTCGCCAGGGTCATTGTCTTGTCTTCCAGACTTTCACGAACGCCGCCCTGACGGCCGTCGATGGTCGGGCGGATACCAATTTTGGGATGCTTCATAGTGTAATGATATACATGGTTCAACCGGATTCTTCCCGTTTCCGGGAAATCAGGTAAATTTCGCAAAAACCGCTGAATATTCCAACACTCTGCCGAAAAATCCCCACATGACACCGTGACCGGAACTTCTTGTTTTTTCAAGAATATGCTGGCTTTCACCCCCCGAAATGTTGCGGACGAAAAGAAGGATAGTGTTGGCATTCAATCCGTTCCGGTCACGGGCAGGGACGCTTCGGCATCGAGGTTGCTGCGACGGTCGACCTCGACGACCCCACATTTGAGGGTGCCGTCGGCGAACATCATCTGGACGCGGTCGCCCACGCGGCTGCGCGCGGCGGTGTGCATCTTGACGCCGTTCCGGTCGAGGGCGAGGACGAAGCCCTTGCGCAGGATGCCGCGGGGGTCGGTCGTGGCGATCCTGGATTCCAGCAGCAGCAGCCGGGAAGTCTGGGCGGAGAGGATCTTGCTGACTTTCAGGCATATTCCCGCATCCGTCCGGGCCAGCCGGCTTTCGGCTTTGTCGAGCCGGGTCAGCACCGTCCGCGGCAGCCGTTCCGACAGCAGCGCAAGCCGGTTCTCCGCTCCCGAGAGCCGGGAACGGGAGGATCGGAAAATGTCGGAGGACAGGAAGTCCACACGGAGGGACGCCTCCGCGAGCCGGGCCTTAAAATTTTGGAATATTCCGACGGGGAGCAGGTTGAGGTGGGGTTCGGCGCGGGAAAGGGGTGCGTCGAGCGTGCGTGCGGGGCGGGCCT
>CABTXO010000010.1 GCA_902488725.1 uncultured Bacteroidales bacterium | reverse complement strand
GGAACGCATCTTCATTGTCACCTATCCAGAGGCGCTGGAAGAACCCGTTCCGGCTCCTTCGAAGGTGAAGAGCGCCCTGCTGCAGATCCGGAAGGGAGACGAAATTTCCCACGAGAAGATCCGGGACGAGCTTTCCGCGCAAGGCTTCGAGAAGGTGGACTTCGTGTCCCGGCCTGGACAGTACGCTGTCCGCGGTTCCATCATCGACATCTTCTCCTATGCCGACAACGACCCCTACAGAGTGTCGTTCTTCGGCAACGAGATCGAGGACATCCACGTCTTCAACAGCAACACCCAGCTGTCGAAGGAGGAGCGGGAATCGGTGGACATTTTTTCGGACCTGGTGGATCCAGGTGCGGAAACCGGCATACCGGTCGCGGAAATATTCCCGAAAGACACCCTCCTGTGGCTGGATTCTTCCGACATGTACCGGAAAAGGGAATTCTTCTCCGCAATGGAGTCCTTCCGGAAGGTGTTCATCGACACGCCGCTGGCCGTGGAGAACGATGAGGTCATTCCCTTCAGCATCGCGCCGCAGCCGGTCTTCAACAAAAATTTCGAGTTGCTGACGGCCGACATCCGGGAAAAACTGGAAAACAACTACCGCGTCTGCATATTCAGTGAAAAAAATACTCAGATCGAACGGCTCAAGTCCATCCTGATCCAGAACGGCGGACTGGTGCCGGAATTCGTGGCGGGCAGGAACATCCATGCCGGCTTCATCGACCGGGCGGACAAAATCTGCTGCTATTCCGACCATGAAATCTTCGACCGCTTCCACCGGGTCAGCCTGCGGCGGATGGTGGACAAAAGCGAGCAGCTGACGCTCAACGATCTGGCAGCCTTCAACATCGGAGACTATGTCGTCCACATCGACCACGGAGTCGGCGTGTTCGGCGGGCTGGTCCGGCTGCGGGACGACATGGGCCGGATGCGCGAGGTGGTGAAACTGATGTACAAGGACGGAGACGTGGTCTTCGTGTCCGTCCATGCCCTCAACAAGATCTCCCGTTTCCGTTCCAAGGACGGGGAGGTGCCGAAAATCAACAAGCTGGGTTCCAAGAGCTGGCAGACGCTCAAGACGAGTGCCAAATCCAAGATCAAGGACATCGCCAAGGATCTCATCCAGCTCTATGCGAAACGAAAATCATCCAAGGGATTCGCCTTTTCGCCGGACAGCTACCTGCAGGAGGAACTGGAATCGTCCTTCATGTACGAGGACACGCCGGACCAGGAGGCGGCGACCCGCGCTGTCAAGCGAGACATGGAAGACGACAGTCCGATGGACCGGCTGATCTGCGGCGACGTGGGCTTCGGCAAGACGGAAATCGCCATCCGGGCGGCGTTCAAGGCCGTCACGGACGGCAAGCAGGTGGCCGTTCTGGTGCCAACCACGATTTTGGCCCTGCAGCATTTCACGACTTTCAAGGAACGGTTGAAAAATTTTCCCTGCACGATTGAATATGTCAGCCGCCTGCGTACGACGAAAGAGGTTTCCGACATCCGCGAAAGGCTCCGGGAAGGACGGCTTGACATCGTGATCGGAACCCACAAACTGCTTGGCAACACCTTCGAATTCAAGAATCTGGGACTGCTGATCATCGACGAGGAACAGAAGTTCGGGGTTTCCGCCAAGGAAAAACTCCGCCGGTTCAAGGCTTCCGTGGACACCCTCACCCTCACGGCGACCCCGATCCCGAGGACCTTGCAGTTCTCTCTGCTGGGCGCGCGTGATCTGTCGATCATCAACCCCCCTCCCCCGAACCGGATTCCGACCCAGACCGAGATCATCCTGTTCGACGAGGCCGAGATCAAGAGCATCCTCCATTACGAACTGAAGCGCGGCGGACAGGTTTTCTTCCTCCACAACAAGGTGGAAGAACTGCAGTCCATCCACGACATCCTGCACCGGCTGGTGCCCGACATGAAGATCTGCATCGCCCACGGCCAGATGGAGCCGAAGGAACTGGAGAACCGGATGCTGGATTTCATCCGCGGCGACTACGACATGCTGCTCTGCACCACCATCATTGAGAACGGGCTGGACATCCCGAATGCCAACACGATCCTCATCAACCAGGCGCAGAACTTCGGCCTGAGCGACCTGCATCAGCTCCGGGGACGGGTCGGACGGTCCAACCGGAAAGCCTTCTGCTACCTGATCGTACCGCCGCTGGTCAGCATCACGGACGATGCCCGCAGGCGGCTGCGCGCCATCGAGGAATTCTCCGACTTGGGCAGCGGCTTCAACATCGCCATGCAGGATCTGGACATCCGCGGCGCAGGCAACCTGCTTGGGGCCGAGCAAAGCGGCTTCATCCTGGACATGGGATACGAAACCTATCAGAAGATTCTGGCCGAAGCGATGGAGGAATTAGGGGTGGAGACGGGTTTCTCCGCCCGCAGCCGGCAGGATTCCTTCGTGGAGGACTGTACGGTAGAGACCGACCAGGCGGCCCTGATCCCGGATTCCTACATCGACATCACGGCGGAGAAGATCCGGATCTACAAGCAACTCGACGGTCTCCAGACCGACAAGGAGATCGACCGGGTGCAGGCCCAGCTTTCCGACCGCTTCGGAGCCTTGCCGGAAGAGGTGGAGAATCTGTTCAACGTCGTGAAGATCCGCAACCTGGGCGGACGGCTTGGATTCGAGAAGATCATCGTCAAGAACGGCATGATGATTCTGTTCTTCCTCTCGAATCCGATGTCTCCCTACTACAAGTCCCCTGCTTTTTCCCGGGTGCTGAAGAATGTCAACGCCGATGACAAGCGCTTCAACTTGAAGCAGGCGGAAGGAAAACTCAAGATCGTGACACGCGGCATCGATTCGATACCGAAAGCCTTGGACGTTCTGCAGAAACTGAAGGGAAAAGACTGACCAAACACCGTCCACCATGTCCAATCTGCTCGTTGAAATAGGCAACACCGCATTGAAAGCCGCTAGTTCCGAGGGCCTGACGCTCGGAAAAACCTTCCGGTACCAGGGGGAACGGATCTTTCCGTACATCGGTGCGCTGGTGGAGCGGGATCGGCCGGAAGTGCTGGTGCTCGCCTCGTCTGCGGAGATCGGCCCGGAACAGGCACGGAATCTGGCGGACAAATGCGGCCGGCTGGTGATGCTGGACAGGCGCAGGACCGCCGTCGTCCAGGCGTACGGACTACCCCTCTGTCTCTCCCCCGACCGGGCCGCCTCGATGATCGCCGCACGCCATCTGTTCGCCGGACGCAGCTGTTCGGTGTTCGATTTCGGAACCACGCTGACCGTCGACTTTCTGCGGGCGTCCGGGGAATATGCCGGCGGCAACATCTCCCTGGGCTGCCGGACCCGCTTCAAGGCCCTGAACCGCTATTCCCGCGTGCTGCCGCTGGTCGACATGCCCGCCGAAGTCCCGCCGGTCGGCACCTCCGTTCCGTCCGCCTTGGAGGCTGGGGTGGTTTCAGGCATAATGTTTGAAATAACGGGCTACTTGTCGCAATATCCGGAGAATGTGGTCATATTCACCGGAGGCGATGCGATATATTTTGCAAAAAGAATGAAAAACCCCATCTTTGTCATTTGCAATCTTGTGATGATGGGGTTGGCCCTGATCGCAGATGAATATGTTGAAAAAAACGGCACATAAGATTCTGATCGCCTGGTCCCTGGTCCTGTGCGCGCTTCCGGCGTGGGCACAGAACTCGGACATCAACTCGGCGTACAATGCTTACACACCTTATTCCGTGTTCGGGATCGGGGATATTTCCCAACAGGGAACGGCCGTCAACAAGAGCATGGGAGGCATCGGCATCGCTTCCCGGGATCCGCGGACGATCAACTACCTCAATCCGGCCGCCGTCACGGCACGGGAAAGCCAGTCGTTCATGCTGGACTTCGGCCTGGCACAGGGCAACCGCTTCTATAAGCAGCACGACATCCAGTCGTCCAACAACACCTTCAACATCTACGACATCGTCCTGTCGTTCCCGATCTACAGGAATCTCGCGATGTACGGCGGCATCACCCCGTTCAGCGACATCGGCTACAGTTTTTCCGCTGCGGTGACGGATCCGGCCATCATCGGCCAGACCGGCAACATCACCTACTCCGCCGCGGGATACGGAAGTTTGTACAACCTCTTCTTCGGCGCCGGCATGAACCTGTTCAAGGGCTTCTCGGCCGGCGTGGAGATGGAATATGTTTTCGGCAACCTCAAGAAGACCAACAGCCAGGTGTTCTCGGAATCCGGATTCCGGAGCGTCTACGGCGGCTTTGACATGTCACTCCATGGAACGATGGCCAAAGCGGGACTCCAGTACCAGTTTCCGCTCTCCGGAGCAGTTTCGGCCACCGTCGGCGCCACCTGCCGGCTGGGCACCGGCATCAAAGGCTTCGTGGACGAATTCCGCTACACGTCCATCTCTTCCGTGGCCGACACCCTCGTCAGCAACAAGGATACGCTCCAGAACAATCCCGGCCGGGTGAAGTTCGGGAACGAGATCGGAGTCGGCATCGCCCTCCAGGGCGGAGACCGCTGGTCCGCGGAAATGAACTACCTGCGTTCCGACTGGTCCGGTTCCGGAATGGACAAGGTCCGGGGCTTCAGCGTCTCCGGCGCTTCCACGTTCAGTGCGACCGCTTCGCAGTCCGTCCGCGCAGGAATCTCGTTCATTCCGAACCGGAACGACATCCGCTACTACCTCAGAAGGGTCACCTACAGAGGCGGAGCGTATTGGGAACAAGCGTATTACAAGCTCGACGGGAACACGGTCAACACAGTTGGCTTGACTTTTGGAGTTACCTTTCCGGTGTTGCGTTGGAGCAACGGCGTGACCTTGGGCGTGGACCTGGGACAGCGCGGCTCGACGAACGGGAACATGGTACGGGAACGCTTTTTGAAATTCAACATTGGTATCAATATTTTTGACATTTGGTTTATCAAACCACGCTACGATTAAAAAACACAAAGACAATGAAAAAGATCACATTTGCAGCGCTTATGCTTGTCGTCGCTTTCTTCGGAACGAAGGTTTCCGCGCAGGGAAAATTCGGTCCCGACAGCGCAGAGTGCACCAAATACCTTTCTTACTACCAGGAGTACTTCAAACAGAAGAACTATGATTCAGCGCTTCCGAACTGGCGCAAGGCCTTCAAACTTTGTCCGCCCACGGCCAGCCAGAACATGCTCATCAACGGAACGACCTTGATGAACCGCGCCATCAGCAAGGTGAAGGACGAGAAGGTCCGCGCAGCCATGATCGACACGGTGCTGATGCTCCAGGATCTGCGTGCGGAATACTATCCGCGCTACGCGACGACCGCTCTGAACAACAAGGCCGGCTACATCGCACAGTATTTCAAGGATCCCCAGGTGCTCTACGACCAGTTCGACAAGATCATCGCCGTCACGAAGGAGAACACCCGCCCGAACATCTTCCTGCTGGACCTGAATGCGGCCATCGAGCTGTTCAAGGCAGGCAAACTGGATGCCGGGGAGGTGATCAACGTCTACCAGAACTCGCTGACGATGCTGGACAAGAACTCAGAGATGACGGATGACCGGGCGAAGGCCAAGACGGACCTTGAAAGCCTGTTCATGACCAGCCAGGTGGCCAGCTGCGAGAAACTGCTGGAACTCTTCACTCCGCGCTACGAAGCGGATCCGAACGACATGGCCCTCATCACCAACATCGTCAAGATGCTGGGATCCACGGAAGGCTGCCAGGACAACGATCTGTTCCTCAACGCGGTCACGAAGCTGCACAAGAGCGAGCCGTCCTTCAGTTCCGCATACTACCTGTACAGGCTCTATTCCTCGCGGAACGATGTGCCGAACGCCGTGAAGTATCTCGAAGAGGCGGTCTCCTTCAACGGGATCGACACCCCAACCAAGGCGGACTACCTGTTCCAGCTGGCGACCTACTGTTTCAAGAACGGCATGAACGGCAAAGCATTTGACTATGCCCGCAATTCCGCCGAACTGGATGCGAGCTATCAGGGCAAGGCCTACTATCTGATCGGCACCATCTGGGGATCGCTTGCCTGCGGTGGCGACGAAGTCGCGAAACGCGCCCACTTCTGGGTTGCGGTCGACTACCTGATCAAAGCCCGCAATGCGGATCCTACCCTTTCCGGCGATGCGAACAAACTGATCGGTCAGTACAGCGTCTACTTCCCGCAGAAAGCGGAAGCCTTCATGTACGACGTGGTCGACGGACAGAGCTACGCCGTCAACTGCGGAGGCATGCACGCGACCACGATTGTCCGGACGCAGAAATAAGGCTCCGCTGCCTTGAAACTGCACCCACATACGCTGAAGATGATTGCAACCGTGGAAACGGTTGCTTTCATCGTCTTAGCCTGTCAACAGAAACTCTCCGAGGCGGTCCGTCTTGACCTGAAGGAAACCCCGGTCCAGACGGTTGACAGCATGTTCGTCGTGCAAAGTGAAAACGGGAGGCTCCAGATGCGGGTCGAGGCCGACGTGATGGAGCGGTACGACAACGACACCTGCTCCTACGAACTCTTTCCGAAGGGGTTGTCCGTTTTTGCATACAACGAAGAGGGCAAACTGGAGACCCAGCTGCTGTCCGACAATGCGAAGCACTTCAAGAGCAAGCGGTACAACACCGAGTACTGGTACGCCTTCGGCAATGTCGTCGTGCAGAATGTCATCAAGCAGGAGACAATGGAGACGGACACGCTGTACTGGGACCGGGCGACCAAGGAGATCTACACGGACTGCTACGTGCGGATGTTCTCTCCCGACGGATTCATGCAGGGATACGGCTTCCGTTCCGACGAGCGCGCCCGCAACTCCGTCTTGTACAAGGAGTTCAACAGCTACGTCTATGTCGTTCAGGACAGCACCAAGGTCGTGATCGATTCCGTCAACTTTATCGGTCCCCTGCTAAAAAAATAGTGGTTAATTGGATAAAAATCATTATCTTCGCACCCCAATATCAATTGATAATTTATAATTTCAAGCAATATGGCTGTTTTACAGAAAATACGGGGATGGGGCATCGTCCTTTCAATCTTGATCGCCCTTCCTCTTTTGCTGTTCGTGATCGACCCTTCCCAAGTTCTGGATGCCTTGAACATCCTTTCCGACAAGAACAACGTCGGCAACATCAACGGGAAATCCATCTCCTACACCGATTTTCAGCAGGACGTGGAGCGTTTCTCGGCGATCAGCGAAGTCATGACCGGCACCACGACCCACGACGAGCAGCAGCAGGAACAGATCCGCAACGCGGCCTGGCAGTCGCTCGTGGACAAGTACCTGTTCGTGAAGAACGCCCGTGACGCCGGCATCCGTGTCGGCGACAAAGAACTGCAGGATCTGTTGAGCGGGGACATGATTTCCCCCGTGATCTCCGGCAACCCCGCTTTCGCCGACGAGAACGGCAACTTCTCCAAGGATGCGCTTCTCCAACTCGTGAAGAATGTCTCGCAGGATGCGACCGGCCGGCTCAAGTCCTACTGGAACTATCTGCAGAACACCGTGTTCACGCAGCAGGTGTACACGAAGTACAATTCCCTGTTCAGCCAGAGCAATGTTCAGACGCCGCTGATGCAGAAGCGGGCGATCGCCGAGAACAACATCACCACGAATGTCGATTTCGTAGTCGTTCCGCACACCTACATGCCTGATTCGACCATCAAGGTGTCCGATGCCGAGATCCGGAAATACTACGACGCCCACAAGGAGATGTTCAAGCAGAACGCTTCCCGCGACATTGAATATGTCGTCTTCGAAGTGAAGCCTTCCGATACGGACATCGCTGCCGCAAACGAGGCCATGACCGCCGTCTACGATGAATTCGGCACGACGGAGAACATGAAGTCCTTCCTGGCGAAGAATTCCGAGAAGTCGTTCGACAACTACTGGTACAAGGCCGGTGAACTGGCCACCGTCAATGCCGACGTGGACAAGTTCGTAAGCGGAAACGCCTCCGGCGTGTCTCCGATTTACACGGCCAACAACATCTTCTACGCTGCGAAGATTCTTGACACGAAGCAGATCTCGGATTCCGCCTACGTGAAGCACATCCTGCTCCGCGGTGCGACGGCTGATGCCAGGGCAGACAGCCTGATCGGCGTTCTGGCGAAGGGAGAGAGTTTCTCGAACCTTGCGGCAGCCTATTCCGTCGATGCCCAGAGCGCGGCGGACGGGGAGCGCGGGAACATCGGCTGGATGACCCAGACCTACATGATCCCGGGCTTTGAATCCGTGCTGACGGCCCAGATCGACAAGCCCTTCATCCTGAAGACGCAGTACGGAACCCACATCGTGGAGGTCGCCCGAAAGACAGCTCCCGTCGAGAAAAAGCAGGTCGCCATCCTCCAGAAGACGGCGGTGGCCAGCGGGGAAACTTTCAACAGCTACTATGCGCAGGCCAACAAGTTCGCGACCCTCGCATCCGGCGGCTTCGAGCACTACAAGAAGGCCGTCGACACGCTCGGCGTCTATTCGCACCCGATGAACAACGTGCAGGAAAGCACTTCCAGCTACGGAGCCATCAACCAGGCGAAGGAAGTGACCCGCTGGGTCTTCGACAACAAGGTCGGCAAGGTGTCCAACATCCTCACTGTCAATCAGAACTACTTCTTCATCGTGGCCCTTAAGGGAATTCACAAGGAGGGTATCGCCGATGTGCAGGAGGTGCAGGAGCCGATCCGCCAGCAGCTCTATGCGGAAAAGTACAGCGAAAGCAAAGCCGCCGAAGTGGCCGCGAAGATCAAGGGTCTGAATGACCTGCAGACCATCGCCGACACGCTTCGTGCGACTGTCAGCACCGGCGTGGACGTGCGTTTCGCCTCCATGGCCGGTCAGGGGATGGATCCCAAGTTCATCGGTGCGGCCTCCGTCGCTCCCGAAGGACAGATCTGCGGCCCGGTCGCCGGTTCGATCGGCACCTATGTGTTCAAGGTGAATTCCCGCGAGACGGGTGCCTTCTACACGGAAGACGATGCCAAGAACACGGCCATGCAGATGAACGACTATGCGTCCCGGATGATCCTGCCCGTGATGATGCAGGCGGCGAATGTCAAAGACCACCGCGCCCGCTTCTATTAGCGGACAGCTGCGGAAAACAAAACGAAAACCGGCTCTTCAGGGCCGGTTTTTTCGTGTTTCGGAGATCGTGTCCCGGGTTGATCAGACGTTGAAGAGGAAGTGCATGATGTCGCCGTCTTGCACGACATATTCCTTTCCCTCCGTGGCGAGCTTTCCTGCGGCCCGGACAGCCGTTTCGCTGCCCAGGGCAACGAAGTCCTCGTACTTGATCACTTCGGCCCGTATGAAGCCTTTTTCGAAGTCCGTATGGATCACGCTGGCGGCCTTCGGCGCCTTGTCTCCTTTGTGGATCGTCCAGGCGCGGCACTCGTCCGCCCCGGCGGTGAAGAAGGTCTGAAGCCCCAGCAGATGGTAGGCGCTCTGGAGCAGGCGCACCACGCCCGACTCCTGCAGGCCCATCTCTTCCAGAAACAGCTGCCTGTCTTCATAACTGTCCATTTCGGCGATCTCCGATTCCGTCTGCGCGGAAATGATCAGGATCTCTGCATTTTCCCCTTTGACGGCTTCCCGTACCGCATCCACGTAACGGTTGCCCCTGGCGGCGGAAGCGTCGTCCACGTTGCAGACGTACAGGACCGGTTTGTTCGTCAGGAGAAACAGATCTCGCGCGAGGGTGGCTTCTTCCTCGTTCACGACTTCCACCGTGCGGCAGGAATGTCCCTGCTCCAGGGCGTCCTTGTACCGCAGCAGCAGGTCCAGGAGTTTCTTCGCATCCTTGTCGCCGCCCGTCGTCGCCTGCTTCTGCACCTTGGCGATCCGGGCCTCCACGGTCTCCAGATCCTTGATCTGGAGTTCCGTGTCCACGACTTCTTTGTCCCGGACCGGATCCACGCTGCCGTCCACGTGAACCACGTTGCCGTCGTCGAAACAACGCAGTACATGCAGGATGGCGTCCGTTTCCCGGATGTTCGCCAGGAACTGGTTGCCGAGTCCCTCTCCCTTGCTCGCACCCTTCACCAGGCCGGCGATGTCCACGATGTCCACCGTGGCGGGAATCGTCCGCTGCGGCTTGCAGATGTCGGACAGCACTTCCAGGCGTTTGTCCGGCACATTCGTCGAGCCCAGATTCGGCTCGATCGTGCAGAAGGGGAAATTCGCGCTCTGCGCTTTCCCCGAACTGACACAGTTGAACAAGGTTGATTTTCCGACGTTGGGCAGTCCTACGATCCCGCACTTCAATGCCATAATCCACAAGTTTATATATTCACACAAAGTTAAGCATTAAAAAAGTTTTTCTGTTTCTTTCGAATGATTTTCTGTTTCTTTCGGAAATTTCCGTTTTCCTGGTCCATCTTTGTCCACGGAGGGAGTTATGAAACTTATCGTTTTTCTGTTGTTCATCGTGAATCTCGGAAATGTACCGGAGCCCGGACCAGATGGCTCCCTTTTCCTGCTGTTCTGGAACGTGGAGAATTTCTTCGACTGGCGTGACGACGAACAGTCCGACAGCCCTTCTGATGCGGAATTCTCTTCGTTCGGGGTCCGGCGCTGGACCCGCCGGAAATTCCATGCGAAATGTGCGGCCGTCGCCAAAACGATCCTCTGGACTGCTGCGGTACAGGGACGGCTGCCCGATGCGGTCGGCCTGGCGGAAGTGGAGAATCGCTTCGTGCTGGAGCAGCTGCTGCAGACCACTGCGCTCCGCAAGCTGGACTACAGGATCGTGCACTTCGAGTCGCCCGACCATCGGGGCATCGATGTGGCCCTGCTCTACCGGGCGTCCAGATTCCGTCTCCTGCACGCGGAACCGTTGCGGGTCCGCGCTCCGGCAGGGGCTTCCGACACCCTCCGGACCCGGGACATCCTGCTTGTGACCCTGTCCGTCCTGCCGGAGGAAGGCCGGCGGCTGGCGCTCCTGGTCAACCACCATCCGTCCAAATATGGCGGTGCGGGCACGGACTGGCGGCGGGAGGTGGCGCTGCAGCGGCTCCGGGAGGCAGCCGATTCGCTGCAGGCGGTCGGATGGCCCCACATCGTCGCGATGGGGGATTTCAACGACACGCCGGACCGGGCGGCCTTTTCCCGGCTGGCACCGGATCCGGCGCGGCCGGAGAACGGACTCGTGTCCTGCGCCGATTCCCTGTTCCGGAAAGGGGAAGGGAGCATCCGCTACGACGGCCGCTGGGAATTGATAGACCTGTTCTTCGTTTCGGAAAGCCTGCGGGACCGGTCGGAGATGCAGCTCCTCCGGGTGCCGTTCCTGACCGTCCGGGACAATGCTCATGCGGGCGAGAAGCCGCTCCGGACCTATTCAGGGCCCCGGTATCTGGGAGGCGTCAGCGACCACCGGCCGGTTGCTCTGCGGTTGGACTTTCCGCATTGAGGGCGATGCAAAATGCCGGCGGAGGGAGCGATATTCATTTATTTTGCTAAATTTGTAGATGCGAACAGGGAGTTCGCCAGGAATAATACTAAAAATACCATCATGGGCATGAAAGACAGGATACAGGAAAAATTCCGGACGCTCTTCGGAGAAGGCGGGGCTCTCTTCGCCTCTGCAGGCCGGATCAACCTGATCGGCGAACACACCGACTACAACGGCGGCTACGTGTTCCCCGGTGCGATCGACAAAGGCATCATGGCCGAAATCAAACTGAACGGAGAACAGAAGGTGAAAGCCTATTCCCTGGACTACGACGAGTACGTCGAATTCGGTCTCAAGGAAGAGGACAAGCCGGAGCAGGCCTGGGCGCGGTACATCTTCGGTGTCTGCCGCGAGACCGCCAAGCGCGGCGGCCGCGTGGAGGGCTTCAACACGGTCTTTGCAGGAGATGTGCCCCTCGGAGCCGGGCTGTCTTCCTCGGCAGCGCTGGAGAGCACCTTCGCATTCGCGATCAACGAACTGTTCGAGAACAAAATCGACAAGTTCGAACTGGCGAAGATCGGCCAGTCCACCGAACACAACTACTGCGGCGTGAACTGCGGCATCATGGACCAGTTCGCATCCCTGTTCGGCAAGGCCGGAAGCCTGATTCTGCTGAACTGCAAGACCCTGGAACACAAGTACTACCCGTTCGACCCGAAGGGGTACAAACTGGTCTTGGTGGACACCTGCGTCAAGCACGAACTGGCATCCTCCGCCTACAACAAGCGGCGCGCCTCCTGCGAGAATGCGGCGGCGGCCATCAAGAAGAACCACCCCGAAGTGGAGTACCTGAGCGATGCCAAACGGCAGTGGCTCGAAGAAGGCAAGAACCAGATTCCCTCCGAAGACTTCCTGCGCGCTGAATATGTCATCGGCGAGGTCCAGCGGGTGCTGGATGTCTGCGACGCACTTGAGCGCGGTGACTACGAGACCGTGGGCGAAATGATGTACCAGACGCATTTCGGCCTCAGCAAACTCTACGAAGTAAGCTGTACGGAACTGGATTTCCTGAACAAGCTCGCACGTCAGTGCGGCGTCACGGGCTCCCGCGTCATGGGCGGCGGCTTCGGCGGCTGCACCATCAACCTCGTCAAGGAAGAACTGTACGACGGCTTCATCGCGGAGGTGAAAAAGCAGTACCCGGCGCAGTTCGGCCACGATCCCAAGATTTACGACGTGGTCATCAGCGACGGTGCGCGCCGCATCGAATAGCACATTTTTTATTTCTTAATACGACAAGGGGTCGCACAGGATTGTTCCTCTGCGGCCCCAACTTCTTCCATGCAAAAGAAGATGTCCAAGCAGATGCTCGCGGCGGCCGACACAACCTACCGTACCGTTGGTGTGACCATAACTAATTGATTGAAAGGAATATCCTTGTTTTCACTCTCTCCCAGATTGGCTGGGGTGAAAGATAGGATTTCTCACAGGATCAAGGTTTTATGGTCACACTTGAAAAGCTGCGTTACCGGGGGTCGTCGGGGTCGCGGGCGATGCGCAGGCTGACGGTGAGGCTGTAGGCGTAGGCGCGGCGCGAGGTGAAGCGGGTTTCGAAGGTGATGCGCAGATGGTCCGAGATCTCCAGGCCGATGCGTGGAACGAGGGTGGAATAGGACTGCTTCCGACCGACGAATTCGCCTTGGACGGGGGCTTCCGCGTCGGCCCGGTAGGAGCCATGCCCGATCCCGATTCCGATGAAGGGAGAGAGGAGGCGCTTGTCCAGCAGGACCCAGTCTGCAAAAACAGCAACTTCCTGCAGCCGCTGCTCCTGCCGCATCAACCGCCGCACCTCTGCCTCATCTTCGTTCCGCTGCGCTTCGCTGACAGCCCGCAGGTTGTCCATCGAAAGGCCGAGGTTCCCCTCGACACTGAAGGCCAGGGGTGCCTTCGGCAGCCGGTACCGTACGCCTCCGGAAAGCAGCAGAAAACCGTCCGGACGGACGTATTCATCGCTCACCAGGCAGCCGATCCTGGCTTCGCCTTCGACATGATCAAGAAAGCGGTCGAAACGGGTTCGGGTCCGGTCGTCGGTGATCTGAATCTGCCGGGTGCCCTTCGGTTGTTCCTGCGGGTCCCGGCGGACGGAAGCCGTGTCCGGCACGGGCCGGAACAGGTCCTGTTGGCCGAGGGCTTGGCTCCCGGCCAGCAACACCAGAATTCCCGTCAGGAGAAACCGTCTCATCGAATCATGCATGGAAAGAGTTTCGCCTACGCGAAGAAGGATTCCAGCCAGGCGGCGTCGATGCGGGCGAAGCCGGAGCCGGGGGTCATGACCGGATTACGGGAGACGATGCCGCGGCAGTCTTCGTAGGTCTGGAAGCCGACCTTGACACCGTGCATCTGTCCGTCCAGCGGATAGCTGAAAATAAGGTCGTCGTCGGCCCCGTCGATCCGGTAGAACTTGAAGGGC
Organism: uncultured Bacteroidales bacterium; assembly: GCA_902488725.1. GTDB lineage: Bacteria > Bacteroidota > Bacteroidia > Bacteroidales > UBA932 > Cryptobacteroides. Next base: position 2,318 of record CABTXO010000010.1, on the reverse strand, counting down.
GCCTGCCGGATGCCGGCGGCATACTCTGCCGAGGGCGGGTTTCCGTTTTCCGGCCCCTGTCGTCCGGACTCTTCGGAGGAGGCCCCGGTCAGTTCCATCTTCGCCACGTACTTGCACATCTCCACCACCACGTCGTCCAGACCGGCATCGAACAGGTTCACCTTTTCGATCAGCGAGCCGATGTCGTCCACCCGGCGCAGCACATAGCCCTCCAGGTCCTTCAGCTGCGCCGTCACGGCCGCGAGCTGTTCTTCCGTGACCGTATTTTCAGGAATATGCCAGATCATCAGATGCTCCCCGGGATCGTGGTAGAGCACCTGGTACGGGGCCAGGTTGGATGCCCCGCAGTGCGGACATTTCCACAGGAAGAGGGAACCGTCCTTGACCTGCTCCTTCAGTTCCGGATGTTCCCCGATGTTGATCCCGTTCCAGACGGAGATTTCATGCGGTTCGCCGCATTTTCCGCAAGTCGCGGTCATCTTGTTGGACGTTGCCATATTCAGTGAAAATTACTTCTTGTCGATCCACTTCCAGGCGGCGTACATCAGCGCGCCCCAGGCCAGGAACAGGGCTACGTACACCCCGTACGGCAGGGCCGCGCGGAAATGCGCCTTGCCCGTGTATTTGTCGAAGTCGGGGATGTCCGCGTAGTAGTAGGCTCCCGCCCCGAAATCCAGTTCCCGCTGCAACCCCAGGCCCCGGACCATGATGTACACGGCCGTCAGCACCGTGACGGCCGCCAGGGCAACCGTCACGATCCTGCCTATCTTTTTTCTGTTCATTTAGCTCAGGGACGGAACCGGGAAGAGCACGCCGGACAGCAGGAGCCACACGGCGAACCAGGTCAGCGCGATATTGAACGTCTGGCCGACCACATAGAGCCAGAGCACCTTGCCGCCCTGCATCTGCCTGCCGATCTCCTTGAAGTTGGTGTCCAGGCCGATGCTGGTGAAGGCCAGCACGAAACACCAGTTCTTGTACTGGCCGAGGATCTTGTTGATGGCCCCGACCTGATCCCCGCCGAAGAGCGGCTGGACGAGGAAGGAGACGATCAGGGATGCCGCGAAGAAGCCGAGGATGAACTTCGGGAAGCGGTACCAGATCTCGGAAGGGCCGACTTTGGTGTCACCGTTCTTCTCCACATGGGTGGCGAAGAACACGGCCACGAAGAAGGCGATGAAGCCGATCAGGATGTTCTGGATGGATTTCACGAGGACCGCAGCGGTCTGCGCTTCGGGCCCGAGGGCCGTTCCGGCCACCACGACCGCACCCGTGCTGTCGATGGTGCCGCCGATCAGGGAGCCTCCCATGAGCTGGTTCATGCCCACCGCCCGGAGGATCATCGGTTCGAAGACCATCATCAGCACCGTGAAGATGATGGAGATGGACACCGCCACCGTCAGGTCGGTCTTTTTGGCCTTGGAGGCCGCTGCCGTCGCAATGGCCGCGCTGGTGCCGCAGACGCTGGTCGCCGTGGAAAGGGTGATGACCAGCGGTTTGTTGTCGATCTTCAGGACCTTCGTGCCCAGCCACCACATGAACAGAATCACGATGGGGGTCACGATCCAGGCGATGCCCAGACCGTAGAGGCCGAACTTGGCGATGTTCGAGAAGAGCACCGAGAAGCCCATGATCACGAGGCCGGTCTTGATGTAGAATTCCGTCTTGATCGCCGGCTTGAGCCACTGCGGGACGCCGACCGTGTTGGAAATCAGCAGGCCGACCAGCAAGGCCCAGAAGGCCCATTCCAGATAGCGGTTGAGGGTGAACTCCGCGCTGATGAAGCGGACCAGCAGGGCGATGACGAAGAGACCGATGAAGGCGGGAACATATTGCTTGACGCTTTCTCCCTGCAGTTTGACGCCGAGCGAAAACAAGAATCCCAGCACGCCGAAGGTGACCAGGAACTTGCGCCAGAAGGCGAAGGTGCCCAGCTGCTCGGCCAGGGGAACGGCGTTCGAAGCGCCGGCCTCTCCGATGGACCAGGTTGCAATTTTTACTGCGGAAAAATCAAAGGCTTTGGTGAGGACGGCGATGCAGGCGATCAGGATGATGATGAAACCCAGCCAGCAGGCCTGCCAGTCTTCTTTGCCCCAGAATTCGGGGCGTTTCTTGGTGTTGTCCATGCGTATTGAATTTACGAGCCCCAAAATTAGTAAAATATTGTACTAAAAACAAAATTTTACATGTCCAGCGTGAACAGGAAGCCCGCATAGTGCCGCTGCAGTTTCGAAACCCCGACCTGCGGCAGGTTCGACGGCAGGTTGAAGGCATAGCGGACCCCGATGCTGGTCGTGAACGGCAGCCCCAGGAAATTG
>CABTXO010000009.1 GCA_902488725.1 uncultured Bacteroidales bacterium | reverse complement strand
TTCCAAGTGTCGATCGGCACCGGAATCGTCGTCTGCTTCTTTGTATAAAAGAAATAGGTGTAGGAGCCGTTCACATTGAGGCCATCAACCGGGCTGAAATCAAACCACAACCGACCGTTGAATGTCTGCGCCTTGTCTTCGCCCTTCACACTGTTCATGTAACGGAGCGGAGACGTGGCCACTGGATTGTCTTCCGGGTTGTTCGTTCCGCCGTACCTCCCGTCCGGACTTTTCACGACGACAGTGGGGACACACAGAATCGAATTCACGAACATGTTGGAAAGATTGGAGCTTCCCCGTTCCTTGTCGGTCAGGGTGCCGGAAAGATTCATTCCGAGCTTCAATCGGGAGGTCACCGAAAGCGAGTTGTTGGAACGGATGCTGTAACGCCTGTAGCCCGTGTTCACGATGATGCCCGGCGTGCCTGCATAGTTGAAGGAGAGGAAAGAACGCAGCTTGTCGGACCCCCCGGAAGCGGAAATGTCGTGATTCATGACACCGGCGGATCTGAAGAGCGCCTTTCCCCAATCGGTGTTGGGCCAAAGCACCGGATCTTCGCCCTCATGGTCTCTCCAAAGTTGAATGTTCTCTTCGGAATAAACGGGAGCCAGTTTGGAATTGTTCGCCGCTTCGTTGACCAGTTCCATGTACCGCACGCTGTTGGAGACAATCGGCATCAGCCTTCCAACGGACTGAAGGGCATAATATCCATCATACGTCACGGTCACTTTCCCTTCCTTCCCCTGTTTGGTGGTGATCAGGATGACCCCGTTCGCAGCTCGTGAGCCATAGATTGCGGAAGAGGCCGCATCTTTCAAGACCGAGATGCTCGCCACGTCATGCGGGGACAGCCTTGAGATGTCTCCTTCCACGCCGTCAATGATGATCAGCGGCGAGGAATTGTTCAGTGTCCCCTGCCCCCGGATCAGGAGGGTGGCGCTGCTGCCGGGATCATTGTTCGAAGCCCGTACATACAAGCCGGGTGCAAGACCCGCCAGACCGGCGGACAGGTTGGTGATCGGGCGTGTTCGGGAAAGTTTGTCAATCTCGACGGAAGATACGGATCCAGAAAGATTCACCTTCTTCTGCACGCCATACCCGATCACAACAACATCCTCAAGCAGCTTGATATCTTCCTGCAAAATCACATTGATGACGGATTGTGTCCCCAGGGCAATCGAGACTGTCTTGAAACCGATGGAGGAGAACACGAGTGTCGATCCAGAGGGAGCCTCCAGGGAGTAGGTTCCGGATTCGTCCGTAACGGTGCCGATGGAGGGATTCCCCTTGATCAGAACTCCGACTCCGGGCAGAGCACCCCCTCGGCTGTCGGTCACTTTTCCCGAAACGGTTTTTTGAGCCACCGCAGCCACCCCGTACAGAACAGACAGCGACAGGCACAGCAATAGAACGAAAACACGCTTTTGACTCATAGCGACAATTATCTGGCAACAATTCAGGTACCCCTGTCCTGACCACAAACGAGGATGTCGCGGGGCTTTCGTCATCCCATTGTATTCAAATATTCTCATCAGGCCGCAAGGTCGGAGTTCCGATCATTTAAAATCCGCCGCATGCGGCAATTTTCGGGCACTTTTTTCAGTCTGTTGCGGCCCTCGCAGAAGAAAGCATCGCCGGTTGAATCATCCAGTGGCGACCTTTCCTGAAATTGGTCGGCAGTTTTTCATATGGTGGTGTTTGATACAAATATACGCAATGTCATTTTGCCATAATTGACAAAAACCGAAAAAATAATCATCAAAAAACGAAAATTTACATATGCCTGCAAATCGGTGCGATATGAGCAACAGAAAATGCGTTTTCGCAAAAAGTTTTCGCAAATCAGCAAAACAATTTCGCAAATTCATACCTTATTCGGAAAAATGAACGCTATATTTGAAAATAGAAAAGAAGTGAATGCTTTATGGACAACGGAAGACGAAAATTTTTGAAAAACGGAGCCCTGACTGGCGCAGGCCTGTTCCTGGCTTCCTTGTTTACCCCGGGTTCGCTGCGGGGCGCAGCGGCGGAGGCGGCGGAAGCGAAGGCTTCGATGCCCGCCATTCTCGGCGGCAGGAAGATCCATGCCGCCGGCTGGCCCGCCTGGCCGGTCTGGAAGACCCCGGACTACGAAGAACGGGTGCTCTCCGTGCTCCGGAGCGGCGTGTGGTCCCGTGCCAAGGTCACGGCGGAATTTGAGCGGACCTGGGCCGGGATGCTGGGGGCGAAGCGCTGCCTCAGCGTCGTGAACGGCACGAACGCCTTGATCACCGCCCTCGCCCAGTCCGGCATCGGGGTGGGAGACGAAGTGATCGTCACCCCCTACACCTTCGTCGCCTCCGTCCAGGCGATCCTGATGAACGGTGCCATTCCGGTGTTCGCAGATGTCGATCCCGAAACCTACCAGATCGATCCGGAGAACATCGAAAAGATGGTCACCGACAAGACCCGCGCCATCCTGCCGGTGCATATCCTGGGCATTCCGGCCGACATGGACCGGATTCTGGAGATCGGCAGAAGGCACAACCTGATCGTGATCGAGGATGCCTGCCAGGCCCATCTTGCCGAATATGACGGCAGGAAGGTCGGAACCCTCGGCCACGCCGGATGCTTCAGCTTCCAGAATTCCAAGAACCTGCCCATCGGCGAAGGCGGCGCGATCGTCAGCGACGACGAGACCTTCATGGACAAGTGCTACTCCTTCCACAACCTGGGACTCCCCTACGGCACCCAGGCCGGCAGCCTCGCCGGTGCCTTCATGGTGGGCGGCAAGGTCCGGTTCTCCGAGTACCAGGCCGCGATCGGCCTGGCCGAGATCCAGGATCTGGAGAAAGCGACCGCCCTGCGCTGGGAAAACGGTCAGTACCTGGACCACCTTCTTCGGGAAATCCCCGGCATCAAGCCGGCCAGGATGTATCCGAAGACGAACCGCGCCGTGTACCACCTCTTCCCTTTCCGCTACGACAAGGAAGCGTTCGAAGGGATGCCGAGAAGCCTGTTCCTGAAGGCGCTCGCCGCGGAAGGGGTCCCCTGCTCATCCGGCTATGCGCCCCTCCACACCCAGCCTTTCATCCAGGCGGCCTTCGAATCCAGGCTGTACAAGAAGGTATATTCCCCGGAAGAACTGGACTACAAAGCCTTCCTCGAGCGCAATGCCTGCCCGAAGAGCGACACCCTCTGCAACGCAGAATCCGTCTGGCTGTCACAGAACATGCTGCTGACCGACCACGCGGCCATGGACGACATCGCCACCGCCGTCGAAAAGATCCACCGGTACGCCGGCAAGATCCTGAAGGCGCAGGAGCGTGAAAAAGCGAATTTTGAATGAAAACGACACTACGACATTTCTTGGCAGTCCTCTGCCTGATCGGCTTTGCCGCGCTGCCGGTGAGGGGTGAAGACCTCTGGAAGGCCGGTTGCGCACGCATCGTCATCACCCCGGAGGAACCCATGTGGATGGCCGGGTTCGCCGCCCGGAAATCTCCTTCCGAAGGCGCGCTGACCGACATCTGGGCGAAGGCCTTGACCCTCGAAGACGCCGACGGCAACCGGGCCGTGCTGGTTACGGCCGACCTGCTCGGCTTCCCGAAGGACCTCTCCGACGAGATCCGGGACTATGTCCGGCTGAAATATGGGCTGGACCGCGCCAGAATCATCCTGAGTGCATCGCACACCCATTCCGGCCCCGTGCTGGGGGATGCCTTGTACTTCATCTATCCGATGCAGGCCGCCGACCGCGCAATCGTGTACAAGTACACGGAAGCACTAAAACAGAAACTGATGGGGCTCATCGACGCTTCGATGCAGAAACTGGAGCCGGTCCGGATCCGGACCGGGATGGGGCAGGTCGGTTTTGCGGTGAACCGCCGCAACAATCCGGTCAAAGCTCTGACCCCCACCACCGAGCTCAAGGGGCCCTACGACCACGCCGTCCCCGTCCTCAAGGTCGAACGGACGGACGGGTCCGCCAAGGTCATTCTGTTCGGATATTCCTGCCATCCGACAGTGCTCGCAACGCAATTGTTCAGCGGCGACTATGCCGGTTTCGCCCAGATCGAACTGGAAAAAATGTATCCGGGCGCACAGGCAATGTTCTTCCAGGGAGCCGGCGCCGACCAGAACGCACTGCCCCACCACAAGGTTTCCCTGGCCGTCCAGTACGGCAAGCAGCTGGCAGCTTCGGTGGAGCAGGTGCTCTCCGAAGAGATGCCGTCCCGGGAAAGCCGTCTCCGCACGCGCTACCGTGAAATCGACCTGCCCCTGGACGCACCGCTCTCCAAGCAAGAGTTGGAGAAACTGGCCGGCGGGAACGACTACCGGGCCCGGTGGGCGAAAGGTGTGCTGGGCATCGGCGAGAAGAAGGTTCCGGCCCGGAAGTCCTATCCCTATCCGATCGCGGTCTGGTCCCTCGGATCGCAGAAACTGGTCGCCCTCGGCGGGGAGGTGGTTTCGGGCTATTCCGTCCGCCTCAAAAGCCTTTACGGCAATGACCTCTTCGTCATGGGTTATGCCAACGACGTGATGAGCTATATTCCCACGACGGTGATCTGGGACGAAGGCCGCTACGAAGGGATGGACGCCCCGTGCGTCTACGCCTTGCCCGCACGCTGGACACGCGACGTCGAGGAACGCATCGTGGACGGCGTCGCCGGACTTATGAAAATCAATCTTTGACAATACGTTTGCAACATGAGACAGTTTATCCTACCGATCCGTGTGCTGGCAGCCGCATTGCTGCTCGCCGGTTGCCGGACGAATGCCCCGAAACAGGCCGAAGCGCCGGCCCGAACCCCCGACACCCTGCGTGCGCAGCGTTACTATTCGGGATTCACCGATGCGCACGACACCTACAACGCCATCTCCACGGCCAGCGACGGAAAGGTCTACTATGTCCTTTCTTCCACGCGGCATGACGTGGGCGGCCAGCTCTACCGCTACGATCCTGCGGCAGACAAGACGGAATTCTTGGCTGACCTGTCCGAGGCGTTGGGCGAAAAGCAGCAGAACTTCATTGCGCAGGGCAAGAGCCATGTGGAATTCACGGAAAGCGACGGGAAGCTCTACTTCGCAACCCACGCCGGCTATTACCAGATGATCAACGGAGCGGAGCAGATGCCCGTCGTGGCCCCTGCAGGCTTCAAACTCTATCCCGGCGGCCACTTCGTGTCCTACGACATGAAGACGAACGAGCTGCACGACCTGGCTCTCGCCCCGGACGGCGAAGGCATCATCACCATGGTGATGGACACGGAACGGAAGCACATCTACGGCCTCACCTGGCCGAAAGGACTGTTCCTGGACTATGACCTGACGGCGAACGCCCTCCGGAACCTCGGTCCCGCCACCCACGACGGCGAAACCCACCTCGGAACCCCGACGTTCCGCGTGATCTGCCGCTCGATGTTCGTGGATCCCCGCGACGGCAACGTGTACTACTCCACGGCCGACGGCGACATCTTCCGCTACAATCCCCGGATGCAGGCACCTGAAAAGATGGAAGGCGTCAACCTCCGGCTGGACTATTTCGGGAAATATGATCCCGCCGACGCGGGCAGCATGGGCTACAACTGGCGGAAGATCTACTGGTACGCCCCCGAAAACAAGGCCTACGGCGTCCATGGCAATTCCGGCTACCTGTTCACCTTCGACCCGAAGGCCGGAAAGGTTGAAATCGTGGACCGCATCACCTCCGAGGCTTCCCGCAAGAGCGGCATGTTCGACCAGTTCAGCTACGGCTACCTGGGCTTCAAGATTGCCCCGGACGGCACCATCTACTACCTCACCGGCGCCCCGATCTACCAGGACGGCAAGCGTGTCGCCGGCGTGGACAGGATCAACATGGGGGCGGCGAAGGGTCTGGAGTACCTGGAGCTCGTCACCTACAACATTCCGAAGAAGGAGTACAAGGACCTCGGACCGATCTTCTATGAAGACGGCACCTTCCCGACCTATGTCAATTCCATCGCGATCGGCAACGACCACGACATCTACACCCTGGCCCGCTTCATGCACGAAGGCAAGGAGATCGAGGACCTGGTCAAAATCAAACTGCAATAACACATAACGAAAAGCACCATGAAAGAGAAGAACGACATGTCCCGCAGGAAATTTCTCACCACGGTTTCCACGGCTGCCGCCGCTGTCGCCGGCGCGCAATTTCTCGGCCCGCTGAGCCAGGCCGAGACCGTCTATGTCCCCAAGGGCGGGAAGCTCGCCCTGCTGGGCGGAAAGCCGGTCGCCCCGAACAAGGTGTGGCCCGCATGGCCCTACGTGGACGAGAAGATCGTAGCCCGTGTCTCCGACACCGTCCGGAGCGGCAAATGGTGCCGCATCGACGTGAAAAACGGCAATGTCGCCCAATTTGAAAAAGCATTCGCGGAACTGATCGGCGCGAAAGGCTGCGTCTGCACCGGCTCCGGCACCCAGTCCCTCCACACCGTCGTGGAAGCGATGGGCTTCGGCCCCGGGGACGAGATCATCACCTCTCCCTACACAGATATGGGCACCATCCAGGGCATTCTGGCTGCACGCGCACTGCCCGTTCTGGCGGACATCGAAAAGGACTCCTTCCAGATCGACCCCGAAGATGTCGAGCGCAAGATCACCCCGCACACGGTGGCGATCATGCCGGTCCACATCATGGGACAGCCCTGCAACATGCAGCGCATCATGGAGATCGCGAAGAAACACAACCTGCGCGTGATCGAAGACGCCTGCCAGGCCCATCTGGCCGAGTACCAGGGCCGGCGGATCGGCACGATCGGCGACGCCGGCTGCTTCAGCTTCCAGTCCTCCAAGGTCATCTGCTGCGGCGAAGGCGGCGGCATCATCAGCAACGACGAACGGCTGTTGGACGACTGCTACACCGTGCAGAACCATGGCACGAACAAGCAGGGCCACTCCGTCACGATCGGTCCCAAGTACCGCATGAACGAACTCGAAGCGTCCATCCTCCTGGGCCAGATCGAGCATACCCGCGAGCAGAACACGATCCGGAACCGGAACGCCCAGCACCTGTACAAGCGCTTTGAAGGCTTCAAGGGCCTCGTCCCGCAGCGGCTGTACGAAGGCACCACGAACGGTTCCTTCTACCTCTACACCTGGTCCTTCCGCGATGAATATTGGGACGGCGTGACCCGCGACAAGTTCCTCAAGGCCATGGCGGCGGAAGGCATCGGTCTCAGCCCCTACATCAAGAACGGCCTCCACAAGGAACCCTGGACGGACAACATCGTCCGCCGCAAGAGCTACCAGGCCATGTACTCTCCGGGCCGGCTGATGCAGTTCAAGGAAGAACTCGGAAAGCCGAACTGCGACTGGGTCTGCGACCACATGGTCATGCTCTGGGCCTCCGGGCCGCTGCTCGGCACCATCAAGGACATGGACGACATCGCCGATGCCGTGATGAAGGTCTACGAAAACCGCAAGGAACTTGCAAAAATCTGACGCACTGCGCTATTTTGAATAAGAACTCATTCTTTCTTTCGATTTGCATCCTCCTCGCCCTCGCAGCTTTTCCGCTGCGGGCGAAGGAGGAGGGTTTGCGGCTGGGGACCTTCGACGTCGATGCGACCCCGCCGGTCGGGAGCCAGCTGGCCTACCAGACCATGCGTGCAAGCGGACCGCTGTCGCTCCGCGCCAGAGGCATCGTGCTGCTCGGAGCGGAAAAACCCATCGTGCTCTGTTCCCTGGACTGGATCGGCATCGCCAACGGCGGCCAGGATGCCTTCAAGGCAGCCCTAGCCGAAGCCGCGGGGACCGTTCCTGAATATGTCGAAGTCCACACCATCCACCAGCACGATGCGCCCATCTGCGATTTCACCGCGGAACAGATCCTGCGGGAAAAGGGCATGGATCCGGTCGGATTCGACGGGACCTTCGCCCGGAAGGTGATCCGGGAGATCCAGGCGAGCATCCGGCAGGGACTGCCGAAAGCCGAGAGGGTCACGCACATCGGACTGGGCAAGGCCGACGTGCACAAAGTCGCGTCCAACCGGCTCGTCCGGCTGAAGGACGGCACCTGGGCGACCCGCTACTCGGCGGAACCGAAGCGGAAGGAATTCCGCAAGGCACCGGAAGGGTTGGTCGACCGGGAAGTCTCCCTGCTGAGTTTCTGGAACGGGGAAAAGCCGCTGGCGGTCCTCAGCTTCTACGCAACCCACCCGCAGAGCTATTATCTGACGGAGGTCGCCAATCCGGACTTTCCGGGGATCGCCCGCTACCTGCGGGAGCTGGAAGTGCCCGACGCCCTGCATATTCATTTCAACGGGGCGGGCGGCAACATCGCGGCCGGCAAGTACAACGACGGGAACCACCGGAACCGGCTGATCTTCGCCCGGCGGCTCGCCGAAGGCATGGCGAAGGCCTGGAAGGCGACCCGCAAGTACCCTGTCGCACCTGCAGACATCCGCTGGAAGACGGAGCCGCTGCTGCTGCCCTGCCGGGAAAGCGTCGCCGAGATGGACAAAACCCTGCCCACGATGTCCCGGAACGTGCTGACGAACAGCGCAGGCCGCTACGGCTGGTTCCTGCGTCGGAAAGCAGGACAATCCGTACAGGCCGCCTGCCTGTCCGTGGCAGACCGGGCGGAAATCGTATTCATGCCGGGAGAACTCTTCGTGGAGTACCAGCTCGCCGCCAAGCGCATGGCCCCGAACAAGTTCGTGGCGATGGCGGCCTACGGGGACTACGGTCCCTTCTACATCGGCACGAAGGAAGCCTACAGGATCGGCGGCTATGAAACCGAATCCAGCCCGGTGACGCCCGAAGTAGAAGACTACCTCCTCGACCGCCTCCGCAACCTGCTGCAATAATTCCCGCCCTACAGGTCGGACGGGGAATTCTCCGACGAAGCCGACAGATCCGCCAGGATCCTGTCGGCTTTCGCATATCCGTCCGCCGGAGCCTTCCAGAGAAAAGCCAGCAGGACAATGCCGACGAGACCGAAGACGATGGCGACTTCGAAGACAGAATTCCAGCCCAGTCTGTCCGCCAGGTAGCCGAAGGCGATGCCGGACACGGCCGTGCTGGCGTAGCCGAATATTCCTACGACTCCATTGGCCGAAGCGGCTGCGCGCTTGGTCGCCTGATTGGAAGCGGCGATCCCGAGCAGGGCCTGGGGCATGTAGATGAAAAAGCTGGCCATGACGATGCAGAGCACCGCCCAGACGTTTGCACCGGAGGGCATCCGCCAGAAGAGCAGGAAGCAGACCGTCGCACCCAGCAACCCCAGCAGGCTGGTGCGCTGAGCACGGCTCTTGAAGAACTTGTCCGTCGCCCAGCCGGCAAGCAGGGTGCCGACGATGCCGCCCACGATCTCGGAGGCCGCCACCGTGTTCCCGGCCGCCTGGATCGACAGGCCCTTGTACTGCGTCAGGAAGGTGGAGCCCCAGTCCAGAATCGTGAAGCGGATGATGTACACGCAGAAATTCGTGAGCGCAATGATCCAGACCGCCGGGTTCCGGAAGACCATCTGCTTCACGAGCCGCTTGTAGGCCCGCTGTGCGAAGGCGGGATCTTCCTGCCGGATTTCACTTGCGGACGCATGCGCATCCAGCGCTTCCGGAGCGGGAAGGCCGACATCGGACGGTGAATCCTTCAGCCCGAAGAGCAGCAGGAAGGCCCCCAGGAAGGCCAGGATGGCGGGGATGAAGAAGCACCACTGCCAGGCTTCGTAGCCGAAGGAGCCGAGGATCACCGTGGCGCAGAGAAAGGCCACGAGACCCGCTCCGATGGAATGGGAACTGTTCCAGACGGACTGCTTGGTGGCCAGTTCAGAAGGCTTGATCCAGTGCGCCATGAGGGTGCAGCAGGGCGGATAGCCCATGCCCTGCATGTAGCCGTTGATGAGCCAGAGGCTGCCGATGAAATAAACCAGTCCCAGCGTCGCCTTCCCTTCCCCGTCCAGGAAATGGAAGAGGCCGTTCATCTGCGGGCTCAGGCCGATGAGCACCGTGACGAGGGCGGACAGGGCGAGACCGCAGGCCATCATGATCCGCTTCGCCCGGATCCGGTCCACCAGGAAGCCGTTGATGAAACGGGAGACCCCGTAGATGATGCCGTTCAGAGTCAGGAATATTCCCAACCGCAGCTTGCTGATGCCCAGCTCCGATTCCAGGGCGGGCATCACGATGCTGAAATTCTTCCGGACGAAATAGAACAGGGCGTACCCGATCATCAGGATGATGAGTGTCCGCCACTGCCAATAGTTGTACTTCTTGTGAACCGATGGATCCATGATGTGTGAATATGTGTCGAAAAGACAAAGATAATGATTATTTTTGCGTCCATGACCTGGAAAGAGAATTACAACAAGACCCTTTCGCCGGAACAGAAGGCGAAACTCCGCCGGATCCGGCACGTGGCCCTCGACATGGACGGCACCCTTTACCTGGAAAACAGCCTCTTCCCCTTCACCCTGGACTTTCTCGCGCAGATGCGGAAGGCCGGCATCGGCTATTCCTTTCTGACGAACAACCCGACCAAGTCGGTGGCGGACTACCTCGCCAAACTCGCCCGGATGGGCATCGAAGCGGATGAAGGGAACATGTACACGACTTCCCTGGCCGCAATCGACTACCTCCGGGAACGGCACCCGTCCGCCCGGCGGCTGTTCCTGCTGGGGACACCGAGCATGGTGGAGCAATTCGAGAAAGCCGGCTTCGAGGCGACGGCGGACAGCCCGGACGACGTGCCGGACGCCCTGGTCGTGGCCTTCGACACCACGCTGACCTATTCCCGACTCTGCCGGGCCGCCTGGTGGGCCGCGCAAGGCATTCCGTACATCGCGACCAATCCCGACCGGGTCTGCCCGACCGACCAGCGCACGATACTGGTGGACTGCGGCTCCCTCCAGGCCTGCATCGCGACCGCATCCGGACGCAAGCCGGACATCGTCCTCGGGAAGCCCGATCCGACCATGCTCGACGGCATCCGAAGCCGGCACGGCCTGCGGCCGGAGGAGATCGCCATGGTCGGCGACCGGATCTACACCGACATCGCCATGGGCCACAACGCCGGCGCGGTGAGCGTGCTGGTCCTCTCCGGGGAGACCACCCTCGAAACGGCCCTGCAGGTGGCCGAAGACGCCCGCACCAACCCGCATCCCGCCTTCTTCCCGGCGGACTTCATCGTCCGGGACATCCGGGAACTGGGCGAACTGCTTCTTTCCGAATAACCTCGGATCATGAAATACCTCATCAATCCCTCGACCGACCCGCATTTCAACATGTCGCTCGATGAATATGCCCTCGAGCATATTCCTTCCGAAGGGCCCTTTTTCTTCCTGTGGCGAAACCGCCCTTCGGTCATCATCGGACTGAACCAGAACGCCTACAGCGAAGTCAACCTGGACTATCTGAATGCGCGCGGCATCATCCTGGCGCGGCGGGTGACGGGCGGCGGGGCTGTCTACCACGACCTGCAGAACATGAACTACACCCTCATCGGGAAGGAGGTCACGCCCCGGCCCGTGGTGGACGCCCTCCGGCAGCTGGGCGTACCGGCCGAGCTGACCGGGCGGAACGACATATTCGTGGAAGGGCGGAAGGTCTCGGGCTATGCGCGCCGGGTCTCGCACGGCCGGGAAATCGTGCACGGCACCCTGATGTACGACGTGGACCTGGAGACGCTGGGGCACGTGCTGGACACGCCGGGCTCGAAGATGAACGCCAAGGGCATCGCGTCTGTGCGCTCACATGTGGCGAACCTCAAGGAATATCTGCCCGGCTTTCCGTCGCTGGACGCGCTGCAGGCGAAACTGCAGGAGATTCTGTCTGACGGGGATTCCGAAATCCTGCTGACGGCGGAACAACTTTCGGAAGTCCGGAAAATCGCGGACGAGAAGTTCTCCACCTGGGACTGGATCTACGGCCACTCCCATGAGGCCGATTTCTCCGCCCGGGAAAAACTCCCCTGCGGAACGGTGGAGGTCCATGTCTGCGTGGATCACGGCCGGATCTCCGAAATCACCTTCGGCGGGGACTTCCTCGGCGGGCTGACTCCCCGGGCGCTGGAACAGCGGCTCGTCGGACTGCGGTACGAAAAAGACGCCCTCCTCGCGGAACTCCGCGAAGCGGATGTCCACCGCTACTTCGACGGCGTCACCCCCGGCCAGCTCGCCGCCCTCATCCTCCGGTAACCCCCCGGGCGCCTGCCCGAACGTACGCGGCCCGCACACACAGCCAAGGAAACCGTCCGCTCCGTGGCCGAGTGTACGCAGCGTGCTGAAAAGGGAACGGAACCGCGCCCCGAGATTACTCCGAGGTCCTCAGCGCGAAGGCGGTTTCCTTGATGATTTCGGAGACGGTGGGGTGCGGGAACACAGTCTTCTGCAGCTGCTCCAGCGTCATGCCGGCCTCGATGGCGATGCAGCCGCTCTGGATGATCTCCGAACAGGGGTTGCCGAGCATGTGCAGGCCCAGCACCTCGTGCCGCTCCTTTCCCACAATCATCTTGCACAGCCCCTCGCCCCGCTCGTTCTCCGCCACGAAGCGTCCCGAATATGCCATCGGCAGCTTCACCACAGCATATTCCTTCCCGGACGCCGCCGCCTGCTCTTCCGTCAGGCCGACCCCCGCCACCTCGGGATTGGTGTACACGATTCCCGGGATGGCATCGTAACGCATCCGGTCTTCTTTTCCGAGAATATGGTTGACCGCGACCTCGCCTTCCCGGCTGGCCGTGTGCGCCAGCATCGAGAAGCCCGTCACGTCGCCCGCCGCATAGACGTGCGGCACGTTCGTCCGCATGTGCTCGTCCACCCGGATGCCCACCGGACGCCCCGCCTTGTTCTCCAGGTACGCCAGTCCGAGCGACTCGGCGCCGAAGCCCGTCAGGTTCGCCCGGCGGCCCACCGAAACGAGGATCTTGTCCCCGGCCACCCGGCAGACCTGCCCTTCGGGGTCTTCGTACACCACCTCGTTGCCCTCGATGCCCGTCACCTTGCAGGACAGGCAGAAGGTAATCCCGCGTTTGGCATAGATCTTCTGCAGGAGGGCGCTGATCTCGTCGTCGAGCGGCCCGAGGATCTTCGGCAGCATCTCCACGACGGTCACCTTCGTCCCGATGGTGTTGAAGAAGGAGGCGAACTCCATGCCGATGACCCCGCCGCCGATGATGACCAGTTCCTTCGGCTGCTCCTCCAACGCCAGGATCTCCCGGTTGGTGACGATCACGCCGCCCGCCTCCGCCAGTCCCGGGAACGGCGGAACGGCCGCCTCGGAACCCGTGCAGATCAGCAGGTTCACGGCAACATATTCCTGATCCCCCGCCTGCAGGCGGATGCCTTCCGCATCCTGCCCCTTGATCAGGGCTTCGGCGTTGACCACCTCCACCGCACCGGCCTTCAGGGCCGCTTTCACCCCGCCCACAAGCTTCTTCACGACCTTGTTCTTGCGCATCATCATCTCTGAATAGGAAAACGCAGGTTCCTGCACATGCACGCCGTAGTGCGCACCTGTCAGGGCATAGTTGTACACTTTCGCGCTGTACAGCAAGGTCTTGGTCGGGATGCAGCCTTCGTTGAGGCAGACGCCGCCGAGGGACTTCCGTTCGAACAGGATTGTTTTGAGACCGGCCGCCCCCGCCCGTTCCGCGGCCACATATCCGCCGGGGCCGCCCCCGACAATCGCCAAATCGTACATGGTATCTTAGTTACAAAATGTAATCTGAAAGGTCGTGCAAAGTTAAACTTTTTTCCTTCATAAAAAAGACTTATATTTGTTAGTCTCTTTGCAAAAACCAATAATATGAACTCGATGCATTCACCAGAAGATTTGAAGAAGATCGCCTCCCAGGCAAGAAGGGACATCCTCCGGATGGTCACGCTCGCCGGCTCCGGACATCCGGGCGGATCGCTCGGCTGTACGGACATCCTGACGGCCCTGTATTTCAAGGTCATGGACCAGGATCCCGCGACATGGACCCGGGACGGCAGGGGCCAGGACGTGTTCATCCTGTCCGCCGGTCACCTCGCGCCGGTCTACTATGCGATCCTGGCGCGCGCGGGCTACTTCCCGGTGTCGGAACTGGCGAGCCTGCGGAAATTCGGCTCCCGCCTGCAGGGGCACCCCTCCATCCAGAAAGGACTGCCCGGCATCACCCAGGCATCCGGTTCATTGGGCCAGGGACTTTCCGCGGCGGCCGGCATCGCCCTGGGGAAGAAGCTGGACAAGGATCCGCACACGGTCTTCGTCCTGTGCGGGGACGGTGAAAGCGAAGAAGGACAGATCTGGGAAGCGGGCATCTTCGCCGCGCATCACCGGGTGGACAACCTCGTGGCCATGACCGACTGGAACGGGCAGCAGATCGACGGACCGACCAGCGAAGTCGCCGGTCTGGGCGACCTGGAAGCCAAATGGAAGGCCTTCGGCTGGGACGTCATCGTCGCGGACGGACATGATTTCGACAAGATCCTGGCGGCCTTCGACGCCGCAAAAGCCAAGCATGGCCTGGGCAAGCCGGTCATGATCCTGTTCCGCACCGAAATGGGACAGGGGGTCGACTTCATGGCCGGAACGCACAAGTGGCACGGCAAGGCTCCCTCCGAGGAGCAGTGTGCGGATGCCCTGAAGCAGTTGGAAGAGACATTGGGAGACTTTTAATCGGAAAAGAGACATGAACAAATACACAGACAAAGGAAAGAAGGACACCCGCAGCGGCTTCGGTGCCGGTCTCCTCGAAGCGGGTCAGGCCGACGCCAACGTGCTCGCGCTGACGGCGGATCTCAAGGGCTCCCTGAAGATGGAGGCTTTCGCGGATGCCTATCCCGACCGCTACTTCCAGTGCGGCATCGCGGAAGCCAACATGATCGGCGTCGCCGCCGGCCTCGCCATCACCGGAAAGGTCCCCTTCGTGGGATCCTTCGCGGAATTCGTGACCGGCCGGGTCTACGACCAGGTGCGCCAGGAAGTCGCCTACGGAAGAACGAACGTCAAGATCGCATCCTCCCACGCCGGCATCACCCTCGGCGAAGACGGGGCGACCCACCAGACCATGGAAGACATCGCGCTGATGCGCGCCCTCCCCGGCATGGTGGTCATCAATCCCTGCGACTACACGCAGACCCGCCTCGCCACCCTCGCCGCCGCGCGGTACCAGGGGCCCGTGTACCTGCGTTTCGGTCGGCCGAAAGTCGCCGACTTCTGGCCGGAGAACCTGTCCTTCGAAATCGGCAAGTCCTATGTGCTCAACGAGGGCAAGGATGTTTCGATCTTCGCGACCGGACACCTGGTCTGGGAAGCCCTGAAGGCTGCCGAAGCCCTGGAAGCGGAAGGAATATGCGCCGCCGTCGGGGACGTCGCCACCCTCAAGCCGCTTGACACGGAGACCGTGCTGGCCTCCGCCGTCAAGACCGGGGCCGTCGTAGTCGCCGAAGAGCACAACATGGCCGGCGGGCTGGGCGAACTGATCGCCGGCACCCTCGCCGCATCCTCCCCAAAGCCGATCGAATTCGTGAACGGGAAGGACCGGTTCGGACAGAGCGGCACGCCTTCCGAATTGCTGGCCGCCTACGGACTGGACGCCGCCCACATCGCGGAAGCCGCGAAGAAAGTCCTCCTCCGGAAGTAGGGGCCTTTTCCGGGGGGGGATATTCCCGAAAAAAACAGAAAAAACCGAAAGAATCGGAAAAACCTTCAGGGACATTGTCGTTTCTGAAGGTTTTTTCCGTTTTCGGTTCGTATCTTGGCGGAAACGTACTTGGACTATGAAAATCAAAGATCTCTGCGCGGAGGAGCGTCCGCGCGAACGGTTGTTCGCCAACGGTGCGGATGCCTTGTCGAATGCGGAACTGCTGGCCATCCTGATCGGTTCCGGAACGGGAAAGGAAAACGTGATCGAAGTCGCCCACCGGCTGCTGGCCCGGTCGGAAGGGAAACTCGCCGCGCTCGCCGCGATGGATGCCGCACAGATGCAGCAGGTCGACGGCATCGGCAGGAGCCGCTACGCGACGATCGCCGCGGCGATGGAACTGGGGAAGCGCGGCTGTCTGGAGGATCCCGGCATCGAGAAGGTGCCCGTCGCCTCGGCGGAGTCGATCTACCGGCTCCTGCTGCCGGACCTCAAGGATCTGGACCACGAAGAGTGCTGGGTGGTCTTCCTGAACCGAGCCAACTACATCCTGCACAAGGAGATGCTGAGCCTGGGCGGCTCCAGTGCCACCGTGGTCGATCCAAAGCGCATCGTGAAGAAAGCCTTGGACAAGCAGGCCAGCGGAATCATCATGGTCCACAACCATCCCTCGGGCAGTCCCCGCCCGGGCAAGGCCGACCTGGAACAGACCCGGATCCTGAAGAGCGCGCTCGACACCTTCGGCATCTCCCTGCTGGACGCTTCCAGATCTTTCGGAATATTCCTTTGTTCAGCCGGGCGGCCG